>NZ_JBHVJT010000022.1:104968-117059 GCF_042798815.1 Kitasatospora sp. NPDC057738
AGCCAGGAAGGGGGAGGGAGGAAAAAAAAAAAAAACAACAGGGAAGAAAAAAAAAAAAAAGAAAGGACGCGGGGGGGGACAACAAACAACCCCCACCGCCGTCGCGGGCGTCCGGTCCCGTCGGGAGGGGTGTCGGTCGGCGGGCCGTCCTCTGCGGGGCCGTTCGCCGGGGGAGTGCCGGTCGGGGGGTGCGCGGTGTCGTCCTCGGCCATGGCAGCGATCCCTACCCGCCGGGCCCGCGCCGGGGGTTAGCCGAGGCGCAGTGTCACCCGTTCGGACTCCGTCCGCTTCTCCCACTGCCCGGCGTCCAGCGCCTGCGAATTGCGGCACAGCACCACCGAGGCACCGGCCGCCAGCGGCGCCAGCAGACCGGCCTCCAGACCGGCCCAGTCGTCGTACGCGAGGGTGGACAGGACGCGGTCACCGGGCTTCAGGCCGAGCCGCGCCGCGCCCTCCCGGGCCAGCGCCACGGTCTGCTCGCCCGTCAGCTTCAGCGGCAGCCCGTCCACCGCGGTCTCCAGCGCCTGCCCGTCCGGGGCGACGGGGGAGTACGGCGCGAAGCGGTCGCCCTGGCCGGGCACCTCGGCGGCGTAGTCCAGGAACCCTTCCGGACGCTGCGGGAAGCGGCCCCCGAGCGGGCGCAGGGCGAGCGCGACCCGCTCGCCCTCGCAGGCCTGGGCGGCCTCCAGCCCGTCCGGGCCGCTGACCACCAGGTCGGCGGCGGCCGGGTCGCCGCCCGGGACCGCCGCCACCCCGACCGACCAGCAGGCCAGCAGCCAGACGGCGCTCTGCCAGTGGGCGGGCAGCAGCAGCGCCGCCCGGTCACCGGGGCCGGCGTTCAGCTCGTCCTGGAGGAGGTTGGCGGTCTTGGCGACCCAGTTGTCGAAGGTGCGGGCGGAGAGCTCCACCCGTTCGCCGGTGGCGTCGTCGTAGAAGGTGACCAGCGGGGCCGCGGGATCGACCGAAGGGGTGCCGCCGCGCAGGAATGCGTGCAGCAGCTCGACGGGGGTGCGGGCATCGGCAGCGAAAGGCGCAGTCATGGTGCGCCCCAGCCTACGGCCTTCGGGTGGGAGGCCGGGAGGGGCGGCCGAACGGGCGCGGAGCGACGTGGCGGGCGGTCCGGTTTGCGGCGACGATCCGGTTTATGCGCCTCTCACTCCCGGCCGCCCTGCTCGCCGGATGCACCGCCGCCCTCCTGCTCCAACCCGCCGCCGCCGCGACCCCCTCGCCGACGCCGCAGCGCCGCGAGTTCGCCGGCGGCGGCTCGACCACCACCCTCCCGCTGCCCGCCGGGACCGGCCTCGCCGCGCGCGGCACCCGACCGTTCGAACTCCTCGGCCTGGGCTGGGACGGCCCGGCGGACGCCCTCGCCGGGGCGGTGGTCCGGGTCCGCACCCGGGACGCGGCCACCGGCCGCTGGAGTGCCTGGCACCGCCTGGAGGCCGGTCCCGAGGACGGCCCCGACCACCCGGCGCACGGCGCCACCGCCCCGCTCTGGACCGGCCGCAGCGACGGCGTCGCGGTCGAGGTCCGGCCCGGGCCCGCCGGAGTCCCGGCCGGGCTGCGGCTCGACCTGGTCGACCCGGGGAACGGGGCCGCCCCGGCGGGCCTACGGACCCTGCCCGCGGAGCCGCCGACCGGGCCGTCGACGGACCCGCCGACGGCCTCGCCGACGGACCCGCCTGTGAATCCGCCGACGGACCCGCCGACCGGGTCGCCGACGGACCCGCCCGTGAACCCGCCGACGGCCTCGCCGACAGACCCGCCCGTGAACCCGCCGACGGACCCGCCCGCCAACCCGCCGACGGCCTCTCCGCCGGACCCGACAACCGGGCCTCCCGTGAATCCGCCGACAGATCCGCCGACCGGGTCGCCGACGGACCCGCCCGCGAACCCGCCGACGGGGCCCTCCACCGAGCCGGGGCCGTCCACCGAGCCGGGGCCCAAGGGCCAGGCTCCGCGCCCGACGATCGTCACCCGGGCCGGCTGGGGGGCCGACGAGTCACTGCGCGAGCGGGACTTCGTGTACACCGGCCCGGTCCGCGAGGTCTTCGTCCACCACACCGACACCGCCACGGACTACGCCTGCGCCGACGCTCCCCGGGTGATCCGGGCGATCTACCAGTACCACGTGAAGACCAACGGCTGGCGGGACATCGGCTACAACTTCCTGGTCGACCGCTGCGGCACCGTCTACGAGGGCCGGGCGGGCGGCGTCGAGCGGTCCGTCCAGGGCGCCCACACGCTCGGCTTCAACGCCGACTCCTCCGGCGTCGCCGCGCTCGGCACCTACGTCGACGGCCGGCCGCCCCAGCCGCTCGTCGACGGCCTCGCCGCGCTCGCCGCCTGGAAGCTCGGCCTCGAAGCCCAACCCGCCGACGGCCGTACCAAGCTCACCTCCTCCTCGGGCGCCAGCCGCTTCCCCAGGGGCAGCGTCGTCGAGTTCGACGCCGTCTCCGGACACCGCGACGCCGTCGCCACCGAGTGCCCGGGCAACGCCCTCTACGCCCTGCTCCCCGCCCTGCGCACCGCGGCCGCCCTCCTCCAGACCCGCTGACCCCTCCCCACCCCGCCCCTTCCCGTGTCCCGACCGGGCACGGGAAAGGGCCGGGGAGGCGATGTCGTCCGGCGGACCCCCGTCGCCCCGCTCGCCGCCCCGCGGGTCTGTCCGACCCCGCGCGTATCGTTCATGTCCGGAGGCGACGCGGGAGGCGAGAGCGGTGGAAGCGGTACGGCGCTGGCGCCCGGGCTTCCCGCTGGACGTGGCCCGCACCCTGCTCCCGCTGCGCCGGGGCCCCGCGGATCCGGCGTACCGCAGCACCGGTGACGGCGCCGTCTGGCGCGCCTCCCGCACCCCGGCCGGCATCGGCACCCTGCGGGTGCTGCCGCGTCCGGCCGCCGGCGAGGTCGAGGCGAGCGCCTGGGGCCCGGGCGCGGACTGGCTCCTCGACCGCCTCCCCACCCTGCTGGGTGCCGACGACGCCCCGGAGGCGCTGGTCCTGCCGCCCGGCCCGTTGCGGGACGCCCAGCGCCGTACCGCCGGGGTCCGGCTGGCCAGGACCGGTCTGGTGCTGGAGTCGCTGGTTCCGGCGATCCTGGAGCAGAAGGTCACCACCGACGAGGCCTACCGCGCCTGGCGCACCCTGCTGCGGGACTTCGGCACCCCGGCGCCGGGCCCGGCCGAGGGCATGCGGGTGGCACCGTCGGCCCGCGAGTGGGCGCTGGTGCCGAGCTGGGAGTGGCACCGGGCGGGCGTGGACCCGAAGCGCTCGGCGACGATCATGCGCGCGGTCCGGCTGGCGCCGCGGCTGGAGGAGGCCTCGGCGATGGGCCACGAAGAGGCCTTCGCCCGCCTCACCGCCGTCCCGGGCATCGGGGTCTGGACGGCCGCCGAGACCCTGCAGCGCAGCAACGGCGATCCGGACGCGGTCTCGGTCGGGGACTTCCACCTGCCCGATCTGGTCGGCTGGGCCCTGGCCGGCCGCCCCCGCAGCGACGACGCCCAGATGCTGGCGCTGCTGGAGCCCTACCGTCCCCAGCGCCACCGCGTCTGCCGCCTCCTGCTGGCCACCGGCGTCCACGCCCCCCGCTACGGCCCGCGCCTGACCCCCAACGACCACCGCCGCCGCTGAGTGCGGCGGCCCGGCCGTCCGGGCGCGCGGCCGCTACCGCACCGCGATGAAGGCGTCGGCGCCGCGTTCCGGGCGGGCCTTCGGCGGCTCGGCGGGGCGGCCGACGGCGACGGCGCCCATCGGGTCCCAGTCGTCCGGGAGGTCCAGCGCCTCGCGCACGGTGTCGCGGCAGAACATGGTGGACGAGACCCAGGCGGAGCCGTAGCCCTCGCCGGTGAGCGCGACCAGCAGGTTCTGCACGGCGGCGCCGACGGCGACGGTGAACATCTCCCGTTCGGCGGTGGCCCGGCGCGGGTCGGGGTAGTCGTGCGAGCCGTCCGTCACCAGGCAGGGCACCACCAGGTAGGGGGCGTCGCGCAGGACGTTGCCGCGGGCGGTGCGCCGGGCGATCCTCGCCTCGTCCCAGCCGTCGAGTTCGCGCAGGTCGCGCTGCCAGGCGGCGAGCATCGCGTCGAGCAGCCGCACCCGGGTGTCCGCCGATTCCAGCAGCACGAACCGCCACGGCGTGGTGTGGTGCGGGGCGGGCGCGGTGACGGCGGCGGCGACGGCGCGGCGGACGGCGGCCGGGTCGACCGGTTCCGCGGTGAAGGAGCGGACGGTGCGCCGCAGGGTGACGGCCTGCCGCAGCGCCTCGGAGGTGCCGAGCCGGAACATGTCGTCGACGGAGGGCCGGACCAGCGGCCGGACGCCCTCGCCGTCCTCGGCGGTGACGAGGTGCTCGAGCCCGCGCACGACCGCCACCGGGATGCCGGAGGCCTTGCCCTTCACCAGGTCGGCGGCGGCGGCGAGTTCGTCGGCGGTCGCGGTGACGGTCATCTCCAGCTGGTTGCCGTGGCTGTCGGTGCGGCCCCGGTGGTCCTCCAGGACGGAGAGGCCCGCGGCGCCGATCGCGACGTCGGTCAGCCCGTTGCGCCACGGCCGTCCGAAGGTGTCGGTGACGACGACGGCGAGCCGGCGGCCGGTGAGCTGCTGGAGCCGGGCCCGCAGCGCCCGCGCGGAGGCGTCCGGGTCCTCGGGCAGCAGCAGGACGGTGCCGGGGGCGGTGTTGGAGGCGTCGACCCCGGCGGCGGCCATGACGAAGCCGTTGCGGTTCTCCACGATCCGGATCGGTCCGCGCCGGGCGACCAGCCGGACGGTCTCGGCGTCGATCGCGTCCTCGCGGTCGGTGGCGTGCAGCAGCCGGTCCTCGGCCTTGCTGACGATCTTCGAGGTGACCAGCAGGATGTCGCCGTCCTGGTACGTCCCCGCCTTGGCGATGAGCTCGCCCAGGTCCGCCCCCGCCTCGATCTCGGGGATGCCGTCGACTCCGAGGACCTCCAGCGTCACTTCCGCACCTGCTCCGCCAGCGCCAGCGCGGTGCGCGCCATCTCGGCGGTGGCCTCGATGTCGGTCATCAGCAGCGGGACGGCCCGGCAGGCGATCCCGGCGGCCTCGACGGCGGCCACCGAGGCCTCGTCGGCGCTGTCGACCAGCCACCCGTCGAGAAGGCCCGCCCCTCGCCCGTCGCCGCTCTCGCCCGGGCCGCTTCGCAGCGCCGCCCTGCTGCCGTAGTTCAGCGCGACCGCCTCCGCGGTGGCCTCGACGCCGACGGCGGCGAGCACCTTGTCGGCCATGCCGCGCACCGGCGCCCCGCCGATGATCGGGGAGAGCCCGACGACCGGCGCGGGTGCGGCGGCGACCGCCTCCCGGATGCCGGGGACGGCGAGGATGGTGCCGATCGAGACCACCGGGTTGGACGGCGGGAAGAGGATGACGTCCGCCCCGGCGATCGCCTCCAGCACGCCGGGCGCGGGCTTGGCGGTGTCCGCGCCGACCGCGACGACCGCCTCGGCGTCCACCGCGGCGTGCAGCTTGACCCAGTACTCCTGGAAGTGGATCGCCCGGGTGCCCTGCTCGTCGGTGATCCGCACGTGGGTCTCGACCCGGTCGTCGCTCATCGGCAGCAGTCGCACGCCCGGCTTCCAGCGCACGCACAGCGCCTCGGTGACCTGGGTGAGGCTGTACCCGGCGGTGAGCATCTGGCTGCGCACGAGGTGGGTGGCGAAGTCCCGGTCGCCGAGCCCGAACCACTCGGGGCCGACGCCGTACGCCTTCATCTCGGCCTTGATGGACCAGGTCTCGTCGGTCCGGCCCCAGCCCTGTTCCTCGTGGATGCCGCCGCCGAGGGTGTACATCACGGTGTCCAGGTCGGGGCAGACCTTGAGGCCGTAGAGGTGGATGTCGTCGCCGGTGTTGCCGATGACGGTGATCTCGTCCTGCGGTCCGACCGCCGCGCGGAGTCCGCGCAGGAAGCGCGCCCCGCCGATTCCGCCTGCCAGTGCCACGATGCGCATGGGACTCATCCTGCCACGGTCGGACCCTCCGTCAGCCCGTGATCAGTGCGACCCGGCCTGTGCCTGCTGCTCGGGGTGCTGCTCGGGGACGGCGGCGGCGCCGTACTGGTTCATCTCGGTCAGGCCCGGGGTGTAGAGGTGGATGGAGACGGCGGGTTCGAGCGCGCCGTTGACGACCTCGTGCAGGTAGCCGGAGGAGAACACACGCTGGCCGCCGGGCCGCAGGGCGCGGGCGCCCTCGCCCGCGTGTGTGAGGGAGCGCTCGATCAGCTCGCCCTTGACGACGCTCATCACGCCGGAGGACTCGCCGTGGTCGTGGAAGCCGCTGGACTGGCCGGGCAGCCAGCTGAGCAGCCAGACCTCGTAGCCGGGGCCGGTCTCCAGCCGGGCGTACCAGCGGGTCAGCGCGTCGTAGCGGACGAGCGGCTCCCAGCGGGTGCGGTCGGCGGCGATCTCGCGCACCAGCCGGGCGTACCCGGCGACGGTGGTGGGGTGGGCCGGCAGGTCGGTGCGGGCCAGGTGCGGGAAGGCGAGCGGGTCGCCGGCGATGGAGACGTCGCTGAGGCCGTCGGCCCACTGGCGGGTCCGGGGGCCGGCGGGGGTGCCGGCGGGGGCGGTGGCGGGGCCGCGGTGGGCGAGCTTGTTGCGGTCGCGGTTCCGCTTGCGGATGCGGATCATGCGCACGGGAGTCGTCCTCGGAGGAGTCGGCCGGTTCGTGGGATCGGCCGGATCCGGATGTCCTGGGACGGGAATCGCGGGCGGCCTCTGTGCTTCCTGGGGGCGGCGCGCGGTGGGACGCGGGCGCCTAGATACAGCAGGAACAGAGGCGACAACAAGAGTTCACGGCACGGCGGAGGGTGGAACCGCTCCGGGGGCTGGCGAACTCTGACATAGAAGCAAGGACACCGCATCCGCGGGGGCGGTGTCAAACCAAAGGATGCGGCATTCGAGTGGGTTAGGTCCGGATCTTTCCCTGATGGGGTGATTCATCACTCTCTATGTTTCGATGGGAAGATCGCCGGGAAGGCAGCCCGATGACCGGCCTGTGGCGGTGACCGGGCGTCACCTGCCGAATGGTTGCGGATGGTTCGGCACTGTTCAGGACCTTGAGGCAGAAGGTCCGATGTGTCCTTATATGTACACTATTCGTAACGGCTTGGTGCCAGGGAGTGAATCCCGGCCCCAATACCAGAGCTCGGCTTGACTGGGCCAGAGTGACGCAACTGTAATTTCACTCGTGTCGTCGGCCGCACGAGGCAACGGCAACCACGGGGACGCCAAGTAGGGGCAGAGGAGGCGCGCCACATGAGCGAGCTCTTTGAGCTGTTGATCGGGGACGGCATCGCGGAGGACGAGGAGGAACTCGGCTGGCAGGAGCGCGCGTTGTGCGCCCAGACCGACCCCGAGTCCTTCTTCCCCGAGAAGGGCGGCTCGACCCGCGAGGCCAAGAAGGTCTGCCTCGCCTGCGAGGTCCGCTCCGAGTGCCTGGAGTACGCGCTCGCCAATGACGAGCGCTTCGGCATCTGGGGCGGCCTCTCCGAGCGCGAGCGCCGCCGGCTCAAGAAGAGCGCGGTCTGACGGGCGGCCCCGACCCTCGCTGACCCTTCGACAGCGACGGACAGCCGCACAGCCGTACGGGCGCCTCACCGCGGTGGTGGGGCGCTTTCGTGTTCCCGGGGCCCCCTTCACGGTCTCCGCACGCACACCCCGGACGAAGCGGCCACCCGGAGCCGTTAGTGTGGTGCGCCATCCGGTTGCCGTTCACCGGCTGTGTCCACCGAGAACTGGGGCCCGCGCACGCGATGACCGTCTACAGCCACCAGAGCGGCTCCACCGCTTCCCGGCCGCCCGCCTACCCGCGCCACCTGGTCACCGCCGTGATCGTCTCGCACGACGGCGCCCGCTGGCTGCCGCAGGCCATGGCCGGCCTGCTCGGTCAGGACCGCCAGGTCCAGCGGATCCTCGCCGTCGACACCGGATCCACCGACAACTCTCCGCAACTGCTCGCCGACACCCTCGCCGACTGGCTGCCGGACAGCGGCCCGCTGGTCCTCGGCCGCCGGGCCGGCTTCGGCACCGCCGTCGCCGAGGCCGTGTCGAGCAGCGCGCCCCTGCGTCCGGAAGACCTGCCGTACCGGCTCGATCCCTCCGGCTACGACCCGGTCACCGGCGGCTGGGACGACTTCGGCGACCCGCTCGCCCAGGAGGACGACCTCGGCCGCGGCGGCCCCCGCGAGACCCGGCCGGTCGAATGGCTCTGGCTGCTGCACGACGACTGCGAACCGCAGACCGACGCGCTGCGCCGGCTGCTCCAGGTCGCCGACTCCACCCCCAGCGCCGCCGTGGTCGGCCCCAAGCTGCGCAGCTGGTACGACCGCCGCCAGCTGCTGGAGGTCGGCGTCACCATCGCCCACTCCGGCCGCCGCTGGACCGGCCTGGACCGCCGCGAGCAGGACCAGGGCCAGCACGACCAGGTCCGCCCGGTGCTCGCCGTCTCCAGCGCGGGCATGCTGGTGCGCCGGGACGTCTTCGAGGAGCTCGGCGGCTTCGACAGGGCCCTCCCGCTGATGCGGGACGACACCGACTTCTGCTGGCGGGTCAACGCCGCCGGCCACCGCGTGGTGGTCGCCCCCGACGCCGTGCTGCGGCACGCCGAGGCGTCCTCCCGCGAGCGCCGCGCGATCGACTGCGGCCCCTCCCACCCGCACCGGGTGGACAAGGCCGGCGCGGTCTACACCCTGCTCACCAACTGCAAGGGCGCGCTCTTCCCCTACGTCCTGCTGCGGCTGGTGCTCGGCACCCTGCTGCGGGCCGTCACCAACCTGCTCGGCAAGGACCCGCGCCAGGCCTTCGACGAACTCGCCGGCCTCGGCCACGAACTCGTCCGCTTCCCGCGGCTGTTGGCCGCGCGCAAGCGCCGTGCCCGGTCCCGGGCGGCGGACGCCCTGGACGACCGCACGCTCTTCCCGGCCCCCGGCGCCACCACCCGGCTGGCGGTCGAGGGCGTCGTCGGCTCGCTCGGGATAGGGGGCGGCGACGACAGCGGCCGGCACGGCTCGGCCGAGGCCGGCGGCGACGAGGACGCCGAGGACCTGGTCGTCGAGCAGTTCGCGCTGCTCAAGAAGCTCGCCCGGCGCCCGGCGCCGGTGCTGTTCGCGGCCGTGCTGGTGTTCGCCCTGATCGCCTGCCGCGGCCTGTTCGGCAGCGGCGAGCTGTTCGGCGGCGCCCTGCTGCCCGCGGCCGACGGGGCCGGCGGCCTCTGGTCGATGTACGCGGACGCCTGGCACCCGGTCGGCACCGGCTCCACCGCCGCCGCGCCGCCGTACCTCGGCGTGCTGGCCGTGCTCTCCTGGCTGCTCTTCGACCACGCCGACCTCGCGCTCACCCTGATCGTGGTGCTCGCCGTCCCGCTGGCCGCGGTCAGCGCCTACCTGGTGTCCCGGCCGCTGCTGGACTCCAAGGTGGTCCGCGCCTGGGCCAGCGCCACCTACGCGCTGCTGCCCGCCGCGACCGGCGCGCTCGCCCAGGGCCGGATCGGCACCGCCGTGCTCGCCGTGCTGCTGCCGCCGCTGGCCCGCGCCGCCGCCATCGCGGCCGGCCTCGGCATCCGGGACGAGAGCGCCGCCAAGGGCGCCCGCCCGGGCTGGCGCCCGGTCTGGATGGCCGTCCTGCTGCTCACCCTGGCCACCGCCTTCGTCCCGCTGACCTGGGCGCTCGCGGTACCGCTCTGCCTGGCGATGCTGGTCGCCGCGGTGCTGCGCGGCGGCGCCTTCGGCTCCGGCGGCGCGGCGCTGCGCCTGCTCGGCCTGCGCGTCCTGGTGATCCTGGCGGTGCCCGTCGTGGTGCTGGCGCCGTGGTCGCTCGCGGTGCTGTCGCACCCGCAGCGGCTGCTGCTGGAGGCCGGGCTGCCCGGCCTGCACGGCAGCGGCGCGAGCGCGGCCGGCCTGCTGCTGGTCAACCCGGGCGGCGCCGGGGTGCCGCCGATCTGGCTCTCGGCGGGTGTCGTGCTCGCCGCGCTGGCCGCGCTGCTGCGCGCCGACCGCCGCCGCGCGGTGCTCGTCGCCTGGGGTGCGGCCGGTGCCGGCCTGGTCTTCTCGGTCGCGGTGGCGGGCACCTCCGTCACCCCGGCCTCCGGCGGCCCGGCGGTGCCCGCCTGGGCCGGCCCGGCCACCCTGATCGCCGGCATCGCCCTGCTGGCCGCCGCCGCGATCGGCGCCGACGGCGCCAACGCCCGCGTGGCCGGGATCGCCTTCGGCTGGCGCCAGCCGGTGGCCGCCCTGGTGGTGGCCACGGCCGTGCTGGCGCCGCTGGGCACCGGCCTGTGGTGGGCGCTGACCGGCGCCGGCGGCCCGCTGCACCGAGGCCAGGCCGACCAGGTCCCCGCGTTCATCGCCGAGGAGGCCGGCACCACCGACCGGGCCCGCACCCTGGTCGTCACCGGGGAGAAGAGCGGCGGCGCGGTCCGCTACACCGTGCTGCGCGGCGCCGGGCTGACGCTCGGCCAGGCCGAGTCCACCGTCGACCCGGCGACCGGCACCCAGGACGGCCTGAACAAGATGGTCGGCAGCCTGCTGGCCGGCTCCGGTGCCGACCAGGCGAGCGCGCTGGCCGGCTACGGCATCGCCTACGTGCTGGTCCAGCAGCCGGTGATCGACGTCTTCAAGGACGTCCTGGACACCACCCCCGGCCTGGTCAAGGCCAACCAGGACGGTGCCGCCGCGCTCTGGCAGGTCAACGGCACCCCCGCGGTCCGCGCGGTGATCACCGCCCCCGGTGCCAACCCGGTGGTCGTCCCGTCCGGGGCCCGCGACCTGTCCGCCACCGTCCCGGCCGGTCCGGACGGCCGGGTGCTGCGGCTCGCCGAGTCCGCCGCCACGGAGTGGAAGGCCACCGTGGACGGCACCGCGCTGGAGCCCACCACGGTCGACGGCTGGGCGCAGGGCTTCAAGCTCCCGGCCGCCGGCGGGAAGCTGACCGTCACCCGGGAGGGCGGCGCCGCCCACACCGGCTGGATCTGGGCCCAGGTGCTGCTCGGCCTCACCATCCTGGTGCTGGCCCTGCCCGGTCGCCGCAGCCACAAGGACGACGACCTGCCCGAGGAGGCCGTCGCGGCCGCCGCGCTGGCCGCCGCCGCCCAGGCGCAGGCCCCCGCCCCCGGCAGCCGCCGGGCCCGCCGGATGGCCGAGCGCGGCGAGGGCGGCGAGGGCGCGGACGGCGCCGAGGGCGGTGCCGACGAGTCCGGGGTGTACGACCGGCCGGGCGCGATCCCGGCCCAGCCCGCCGGCGAGCCGGTGACCGGAGCCGTCCAGGCGGCCGCCGCCATCCAGGACGCCGAGCAGTACACCGACCCGTACCAGGCGTACCAGCAGGCCGACCCGTACAGCTACGACCAGTACGCGGCCCAGCAGCCGGTCGCCGCGCCGTACGGCGGCCAGGGCTACGACGCCCACGGCTACGAGAACCACGGGTACGACGGCACCCGGCCGCAGGGCTACGAGCAGCCGTACCAGCCCGAACAGCAGCAGCCGTACGGCTACGACGCCCACGGGTACGACGGCCACCAGCAGCAGCCGGAGCAGCAGCCCTGGCTGCCTGGCCAGCAGCAGGGCGAGCCCTACTACGACCCGAACGACCCCAACGGCCCCGGCCGGTACCCGCACCAGCACGGATCGGGGAGCTGACCCGCGATGAAGAAGCCCGCATTCAGGAAGAAGTCCGGCGCCGGCGAGGCCGCCGGGCCGGCCGGGCCCGCCTTCGCGGCGGAGCCTACCGGGGCGGCCCCGGCCGCCCGGCCCGGCCGCAGCCGCAGCCCGTTCGCCGGGGGGGCCGCAGGTGCCGGCGGCGGGGCCAGGACCACCCCGTCCCTGCTCGCCGCGGCCGTGGTGCTCGCGGCGGTGTTCGGGATCGCCGAGGTGCGCCCGCCGGCCGCCCCGGCCAAGGCGGCCACCGGGGCCGCCCCCACCACCGAGCAGGTCGAGCGGACCTCGGTGGTCTGCCCGCAGCCGATCCAGAGCCTGACCGGCTCGACCACGCTCACCGCCTACACCCCGCCCGGGACGGGCTCCGCCACTGGCGGGGCCGGCTGGCTCTCCGACGCGGCCGCGCCGGCCGTGCCCGCCGCCCAGC
>NZ_JBHVJT010000023.1:0-32167 GCF_042798815.1 Kitasatospora sp. NPDC057738
CCGTCGTCGCCTTGGTAGGCCATTACCCCACCAACAAGCTGATAGGCCGCGGGCTCATCCTGCACCGCCGGAGCTTTCCACCAACCCCCATGCAGGGGAAGGTCGTATCCGGTATTAGACCCCGTTTCCAGGGCTTGTCCCAGAGTGCAGGGCAGATTGCCCACGTGTTACTCACCCGTTCGCCACTGATCCACCCCGAAGGGCTTCACCGTTCGACTTGCATGTGTTAAGCACGCCGCCAGCGTTCGTCCTGAGCCAGGATCAAACTCTCCGTGAATGTTTACCCGTAATCGGGTCGACACCCGCGTTGAGCGGCACGGCAACCACCGGAATAGGGCGGCCCCGCGCACTGCGTCCTCGCTAGTGTTTGTTTCAAAAGGAATCTCCAACCCCAGGAAACCTGAGGCCGGGGATGTCAACATATCTGGCGTTGACTTTTGGCACGCTGTTGAGTTCTCAAGGAACGGACGCTTCCTTCGGACCGCCTTCCAGCGGACCCTCCGGGCTTCGTTCTTTCGTGTTTCCAGCTTATCAGATGTTTTCCGCTCCGTTTTCCGGAGTTTCATTCATCCAATTTCCCGAACTGGCCGGTTCCGCTTTTCGCGACGTCCCCCACATTAGCTCATTCCGAGTGCTACCCGAAATTCACGCTCACTCGGTCAGCGGGAATGCCAAGAAGCCCATTTTCATGGGGATCAGAGTGAGAGTGGGTCTTGCTGAGTGGGATGGCCGCTCCAGCGACTCGTTCAACACTAGGCCACCTGGAGGACATCGTCAAACGTCGAGGGCCGGATCTGTCCAGATCCGGCCCTCGGGGCTCAAAGACGCAGCTCAGAGCAGGTGTGTTTTCAGCCAAGCTTCAACCGGCCGGTCTGTCGACCAGTCCGTCGACCAGCCCGTCGGCCGGTCAGCCGGCAGCGACCAGCTCCGCCGCCGCCAGGTTGCGCTTTCCGCGCCGCAGCACGAGCCAGCGGCCGTGCAGCAGGTCGGCCTCGGTCGGCACGGCCTCCTCATCCGTCACCTTGACGTTGTTGAGGTAGGCACCGCCTTCCTTGATCGTCCGGCGGGCGGCCGAGCGGCTCGGCGACAGACCGACGGCGACCAGCAGGTCGACCACCGTCTGCAGCTCGGACACCTCGGCCTTCGGGACCTCGGCCAGGGCGGCGGCCAGGGTCGGGGCCTCCAGATCGGCGAGGTCGCCCTGGCCGAACAGCGCCTTGGACGCGGCGACCGCGCGCTCGTACTGCTCTGCGCCGTGCACCAGCGTGGTGAGCTCCTCGGCGAGGGCGCGCTGGGCGAGACGGGCGGCGGGGCGCTCGGTGGTCTCGCGCTCCAGTTCCTCGATCTCCTCCTTCGAGCGGAAGCTGAAGATCCGCAGGAAGTTGGGGACGTCCCGATCGTCCGCGTTCAGCCAGAACTGGTAGAAGGCGTACGGGGTGGTCAGCTCGGGGTCGAGCCAGACCGTACCGGACTCGGTCTTGCCGAACTTGGTGCCGTCGGCCTTGACGATCAGCGGCGTGGCCAGCGCGTGGACGGACTTGCCGTCGGCCTTGCGGATCAGATCCGTGCCGGCGGTCAGGTTGCCCCACTGGTCGCTGCCGCCGGTCTGCAGGGCGCAGCCGTAGCGGCGGTTCAGCTCCAGGTAGTCCATGCCCTGGAGGATCTGGTAGCTGAACTCGGTGTAGCTGATGCCCGCGTCGGAGTTGAGCCGCCGGGCGACGGCCTCCTTGGCGATCATGTTGTTGACCCGGAAGTACTTGCCCACGTCGCGCAGCAGGCTGATCGCCGACATCCCGGACGTCCAGTCCAGGTTGTTGACCATGCGCGCCGCGTAGGGGCCCTCGAAGTCGAGGAAGCGCGAGATCTGGCCGCGCAGGCGCTCGACCCAGCCGGCCACCGTCTCGGGGTCGTTGAGCACGCGCTCGGCGGTGGGCTTCGGGTCGCCGATCAGGCCCGTGGCACCGCCGACCAGGCCGAGCGGGAGGTTCCCCGCCTGCTGGATGCGGCGCATGGTGAGGATCTGCACCAGGTTGCCGAGGTGCAGGCTGGGGGCCGTCGGATCGAAGCCGCAATAGAACGTGACCGGGCCGTCCGCGAACGCCTTGCGCAGTGCGTCCTCGTCAGTGGACAGGGCGATCAGCCCACGCCACTGCAGCTCGTCGACGATGTCCGTCACGGTCACGCTTCTCCTTCGATCGGGCGTCCGCCCAGTGCTGGCCCGGTTCGGTCGGGCTCCGGGTCGGTACGACTCCAGCCTGATAGAGCCTACGCGGTTCCGGCCAGCGAGTTTCCCCGAGGCACCCCATCGAGCTGGGCGGCCCGCTCTCCCGGTCCCTCCCCCGATACCGGAAATTCCGTTGTTCGACGGCTGTGGGCCCATTCAGAGTGGTTCCACCGCCGTGCGGCGGCAGTGACGTGTGTGGAGACGGTCGTGCCGCCGTGGCACGCCCGCGGGAAGGGTGTGCCGAGTGCGCAACACGCTGGTTCTGAACGCGAGCTACGAGCCCCTGACGACGGTGTCGCTCCAGCGCGCCGTCGTCCTGGTGCTCCAGGACAAGGCGGTGGTGGAGCAGGCGCATCCGCTGCGCTCGATCCGGGGGACGGGCGTGGCCGTCCCGGTGCCACGGGTGATCAGACTGCAACGGTACGTACGGGTGCCGTTCCGACAACAGGCTCCGTGGTCACGGCGGGGTGTCCTGGCCCGGGACCAGCACCTCTGCGCGTACTGCGGCCGGCGGGCCACCACGGTGGACCACCTCCAGCCCAGGTCGCGCGGTGGTGCCGACAGCTGGATGAACACCGTCGCCGCGTGCGCGGAGGACAACCAGCACAAGGCGGACCGCACACCGGAGCAGGCCGGGATGAAGCTGCTGCGGCGGCCGTTCGAGCCGACGCCGCAGGCCAGTCTGATGCTGGCGCTCGGTCTGCGCAGCTCGGAGGTCCGGGACCTCGCCGACTGGCTGCCGGCCGTACCGGGCCGGCCCGTCTCCGCGGCGTGAGGCGATTGCCGGGAGACGGTTCGCGGGAGACTGCTCGCGAGAGGCGGTTCCGGGGAACGGGAGCACTCTCGACGTTCTCGACCTGAGGACACCCTCAGTGCTCGGACGGCGGCGGGTGGGGCGGCGCGCCGGCGTGGTGCGGGGCGGAAGGCCTCAGTCCTTCGCCTGGTACCCCGCCGCCGTGCCGTAGTTGGTCGAGTGCTCGGGCACCACGACCACCTGTCCGCCGCCGATCAGCACTCGTCCGGAGATCAGCAGTGAACCGGTGCCGGCCGGGAAGTTACCGCCGGTCGCCTCCTGACCGCCCGCCAGCGGGAACCTGCTGAGACGGGCGGGCTGGTCACGGCGTTCGTCGGCGGCGAGCACCAGCGATCCGCCGTCGATGCCGACCGCCCGGACGGCGCCCTTCGCGGCGCTCGGCACCTTCCAGCGCTGCTTGCCGGTGTCCAGGTCGTAGCCGACCGCGGCCACCGGCCCGCCACCGTTCGGCGGTTCCAGGGTGGTGACCATCGTCCGGCCCTCGAAGTAGACGCCAGGAGTGGCCGAAAACGTACCGTGGGCGACGTCCAGCCGACCGCCGTCGACGGCCACCGGGATCTCGGCGGCCGGGTCGCCGCCCGCGCCCCAGGCGAACACCCGGTCGTCCTCGGGCTTCCCGCCGGTCGTGAGGACCACGGACGGCTCGGCGGACAGCACCGTCACCGTCTTCGGCTGGTTGTTCAGGCCCCGCCACCAGCCGACCTTGCCGTCCGCGATGTTCAGCGCGACGGCCTGGTCGGCGGGGGTCGAATCGGCGCAGGAGGAGGCGACGAGCACGGTCCTTCCGCTGACGCCGCCGGACAGGGTGCAGAACTTGCCCTGGCCGGTGTACTGCCAGACGTCCTTCCCGTCGGCCGACTCCCAGGCCAGCGCCCGGTCGTCGCCGACGGCCACCACCTTGTCCTCGGTGACACCGACCCGCGCCGAGTAGGCGCCCTTCGTGTCCGAGAGGGTCTTGGTCCACGCGGTCCTGCCGGTCTTGGTGTCCACGGCGGACACCAACGTGCAGGGACTCTTCGGATCGGCCTGCGGACGGAACAGCGCCGCGCCCAGGCCTGCCTGGTTCACTCCCGCCGACAGCCCGCACGGGACGGCCCCGGCGGCCGGCGGCTCCACCGACCAGGTCGGCTTGCCGCCCGCCCGGTCGTACGCGCGGACACCGGAGCCGTCGGCCCGGACCACCGCGTCGGCCAGCAGCCAGCTGCCGATCAGCGTGTCGTCGCCCCCGGCCGGACCGGCCACGGCAGGCTGCGCGGCCCAGGCCCTGGTGTGCGCCACCGCGAAGCCCGGCTCACCGCCGCTGCTCGCCGCCGCGCTGCCACCGCCCTCGGTCCCGACCATCAGCCCCGCCGCCACCAGTACTCCCAGCGCGGCCACCCCGGCACCGGTCCGCACCAGCAGGGCCTTGCGGCTGGGCACGTGATCCCCTGCCAGCACCGCGTCGGCGGCCTTCCGTGCCTTGGCGGAGAGCGAGGAGGCCGCGCCGGTGCCCGCGCCAGCACGGGCACCGGAGCCCCGGCCGGCACCTCGGCGCGCGGAGGCCCGCGACGGCGAGGCGGGCTCGGCCTGCGACTCGGGGGCCTGCGTCGTAGAAGTCTCCGCGGGCTGCTCCGGGACGGTCACGGGCACCTGCCCGGCCTCTTCGAGGTGCACGTAGCCGTCCGCCGAGTACTCCGCCCCGGCCGGGACGTACAAGCCCTCCCCGGCGGGCTGCCGCGGGGCGGCGTACGGTGTGGCGGCCTGATGCGGCTGCGCGTGGTCCGGGTACTGCGGATACGGCTGGTACTGCTCCTGAACGCCGTAGTGGCCCTGATCCTGGCCCTGGACGTAGCCGCCCTCGACATAGCCGGTCCGACCGTATCCACTGTGGTCGTAACCGCTCTGGTCATAGCCGGCCTGGTCATGACCGGCCTGGCCGTAGCCGGTGTCGTAGCTGGTCTCGTAGCCGGTGTGCCCGTAGCCGCCTTGGCCGAGCTGCGGCTGCTGCCCGTACTCGGCCGAGCCGTAACCCGCCTGCTGCTGCGGCTGCCACTGCGATGGCTGCTCCGGCGTCTGCTGCTGCTCGGAGTACCCGCTGTGCCCGCCGTTCTGCCAGTCCGAGTGGCCCTCGGACGGCCACGGCTGTTGGGGGTGGGCGTCTCCGAAGGGCTCCTGCGCCATCCGTTCCGTCCCTCCCGAGCCATCTGCCTGCCGATGCGGCAGTCAGCATCTCACGCCTGCCCGGAGAGGCGGCCCGGGCCCTCGGTCGGACGGGCCCGGGCTCCTCGGCCGTGCCGCGTCAGGCCGCCGACTCGACGCGCAGGGCCTCGTCGATCCGGGCGGCGAGGGTGAAGTCCAGCCCGGTGAGGCCGCCGGCGCTGTGGGTGGACAGGAGGAAGCGCAGGGTTCGCCAGCGGATGTCGATGTCGGGGTGGTGGTCGAGCGCCTCTGCCTGCTCGGCGACGGAGACGACCACCCGGATCGCCGCCGGGAAATCCGGCGCGTCGGCGGTACGGGCGATGCTGTCGTCCTCCCGCTTCCATTGGGGCAGCGCCGCCAGGGCTGCCGTGATCTCGTCCTCGTTCAGCCGCGCCCTGCTGCTCATCGCCGCACTCCTGGTGGGTCGTCCGGTGGGTCGTCGCTCCGGGGCCGGGGAGCTCCGGAACCGGGATTCCGGGCCGTTCAGGCGCCCGGGAACCGGTGTCAGGCGGCCTTCCGGCGCGGACGGGCCACCAGCTCGCCGCCGCAGTTGGGGCAGGTGGCGGCCATGGACTCGGTGCAGTCCGGGCAGAAGGTGCACTCGTAGGAACATATCGAGGCGCGGCCGTCCGCGGTCAGCGACACCGCGCAGCGCTCGCAGCTCTCACGCATCTCCAGGGCCATGGCGTACTCCTCCGACCTGCATACGGTCTGACGGTCGTTCAACTCAACAACAGCTTGGTGACGGCCACGAGGCCGACCACCACGATGACAACGCGCAGCGCGGTCGGCGGGAGACGACGGCCGACCTTGGCCCCGAGCAGGCCTCCGACCAGCGAACCCGCCGCGATCAGACCAGCGGCGGCCCAGTTCACGGTCGAGGTGAAGAGGAAGAAGAGCGCGGCGACCGCGTTCACGATCAGCGCCAGGGCGTTCTTCACCGCGTTGATCCGCTGGAGGTCCTCCTGGAGCAGCATGCCCATCAGCGCCATCAGCAGCACGCCCTGCGCGGCACCGAAGTAGCCGCCGTAGATGCCGGTCAGGAACACCCCGACCAGCAGTACCGGGCTGCCGTCCGGATCGCCGCCGGGGCGGCGGCGGGCGGCGACGGCCTTGGCCACCCGGGGCTGGATCACCACCAGGACGAGCGCCAGCAGGATCAGCGCCGGGACGATCGCGTCGAAGGCCCCGCTCGGAAGCTTGATCAGCAGCAGCGCGCCGAGCAGCCCGCCGAGCAGGGAGGCGGTGCCCATGCGCAGCACGCGGCGCCCCTGGTCGGCCAGCTCGCGGCGGTACCCGATCACCCCGCTGAGCGAGCCGGGGACCAGGCCGAAGGAGTTGGAGACATTGGCGGTGACCGGTGGGATGCCCACGGCGAGCAGGACCGGGAAGGTGATCAGCGTGCCGGAGCCGACGATCACGTTGATCATCCCGGCGCCGACGCCGGCCACCAGGACGGCGATCGACTCCCAGAGCGTCATGGGTCACCTCTCCTCTCGGTCCTGTCCGAGGGGATCATGCCGGACGGCCCTGCGGGCCGACCAGACCCGCCCACGATTCGGGACGCACGCCACAGTGCCCGGTACGTACGCTTCGGCACCGTGAAAGGCCGAGGGCCCGCCACCTCTCGGCAGCGGGCCCTCGGCGAAGCACGGTTCGACCGATCACTCCGGGTCGATCTTCGGGTACTCCCGGGCCGGGTCCACCCGGGGACGGGCGGCGCCCTTCTCGGTGTCCACCGGCCGCGGGCCGGACGCCGGGTCCAACGGCACCTGGGTGGCGGCCGGGATCGTCTGCGGGACACTGGGTGCCGCGACCGCGCCGCCGTTCACCCCGCCGTTGCCGGTCAGGCCGGTGAAGGCACCGCCGAGGCCCTTGAGTGCGTCGCCGACCTCGCTGGGGATGATCCAGAGCTTGTTGGAGTCGCCCTTGGCCAGCTCGGGCAGGGTCTGGAGGTACTGGTAGGCCAGCAGCTTCTGGTCGGCGTCGCCGTCGTGGATGGCCTCGAAGACCGTCCGGATCGCGGCCGCCTCACCGTCCGCGCGCAGGACCGCGGCCTGCGCCTCACCCTCCGCCTTGAGCACCTCGGCCTGCTTCTCACCCTCGGCCTTGAGGATCTGGGCCTGGCGCTGGCCCTCGGCGGTGAGGATCGCGGCGCGCTTGTCCCGGTCGGCGCGCATCTGCTTCTCCATCGAGTCCTGGATGGAGGTCGGCGGCTCGATCGCCTTCAGCTCGACACGGTTGACCCGGATGCCCCACTTGCCGGTGGCCTCGTCCAGGACACCGCGCAGGCCGGCGTTGATGACCTCTCGCGAGGTCAGCGTGGACTCCAGGTCCATCGAGCCGATGATGTTGCGCAGCGTGGTGACGGTCAGCTGCTCGATCGCCTGGATGTAGCTGGCGACCTCGTACGTCGCGGCGCGGGGGTCGGTCACCTGGTAGTAGATGACGGTGTCGATGTTGACGACCAGGTTGTCCTGGGTGATCACCGGCTGCGGCGGGAACGGCACGACCTGTTCGCGCAGGTCGATCCGGTTGCGGACGCGGTCGATGAACGGGACGACGATGTTCAGCCCTGCGTTGAGCGTCCGGGTGTAGCGGCCGAAGCGCTCCACGATCGCGGCGCTGGCCTGCGGGATGACCTGGATCGTCTTGATCAGCGCGATGAAGGCCACCACGACCAGGACGACCAAAACGATAAGGACGGGTTCCACGGACTCTCCCCTAGACGACCAGGGCGGTCGCGCCCTGGATTTCGACGACGTCGACCTGCTGTCCAGGCTGGTACACCTGGCCCGGGTGAAGCGCACGGGCCGACCAGATCTCACCGTTCAACTTGATCCGCCCGCCCTCCCCGTCGACGGTTTCCGCGACGACCGCGGTGGCGCCCTGGAGCGCCTCGATGCCCATCTTGACCTGCGGGCCCTTCTGAAGCTGCCGGTAGGCGATCGGGCGGACGAAGACCACCAGTGCGACCGAGACGACGACGAAGGTCAGGGTCTCGGCGACCACTCCCCCGCCCAGCGCGGCCACGACGGCGGCGGCCAGCGCCCCGACCGCGAACATGGCGAACTCCGGCATCGCGGTGAGCACCAACGGTATGCCGAGCCCTGCGGCGGCCAGGAGCCACCAGATCCAGCTGTCCACACGTCCATCCTAGGGAGCGAAGGCCTTCGAAGCGGACAGTTCCCGCAGGTCGAGGGGCGGAAACCGGTCGCGCGTGCGACCGGTTTCCGACGGCCTTCCGGATGAGCGGACGAAGGGGCCTCAGCCCAGCGGCAGACCCTGGGCCGACCAGCGGTCTCCGTGCCGCTCCAGGGTGAGCGGCAGGCCGAAGCACTTGGAGAGATTACGGGCGGTCAGCTCGGTGTCGATCGGGCCGGCCGTGAGCACCTTCCCCTGTCGGATCATCAGGACGTGGGTGAAGCCCGGCGCGATCTCCTCGACGTGGTGGGTGACCATCGCCATGGCCGGGGCGAACTCATCCTGGGCGAGCGCGCCGAGCCGGCGGACCAGGTCCTCGCGGCCACCGAGGTCGAGGCCCGCGGCAGGCTCGTCGAGCAGCAGCAGCTCGGGGTCGGTCATCAGGGCGCGGGCGATCAGGGTGCGCTTGCGCTCGCCCTCGGAGAGGGTGCCGAACTTGCGGTCGGTGAGATTGGCCATGCCGAGGCGGTCGAGCAGGGCGAGGGCGCGGACCTCGTCCGACTGCTCGTAGGTCTCCTGCCAGCTGACCGTCATGCCGTACGCGGCGGTGAGGACGGTCTGGAGCACGGTCTGCTCGGCCGGCAGCTTGTCGAACATGGCGGCGCCGGCCAGGCCGATCCGGGAACGCAGCTCGAAGACGTCGATCTCGCCGAGCTTCTCACCCAGCACCGTGACCTTGCCCGAGGTCGGGAACAGGTACGAGGAGGCGATCTGCAACAGCGTGGTCTTGCCGGCGCCGTTCGGGCCCAGGATGACCCAACGCTCGCCCTCGGAGATGGACCACGAGACCTGGTCGACCAGCGCGCGCCCCTCCCGGACCACGGATACGTCCACCAGCTCCAGCACGTCGCTCATGCCTACGCCTTCCCCAAAAAACAAGATTCTCGGCCGTCGGTGCGGGCGGCGAGCCTACTCCGGCAGCCGGTGGGCACGGGGTGGGTGCGCCGCACACGCATGGGCAAACCTACGCCACGCGGATGACCGCCGATTCCGTAGGCTGGCCGGATGCTCGTGACTCCTGCCGACAATCCGTACGAAGAGCCCCGTTCGGGGCGGCTCACCGCATGGGGCAACGCCTTGCTGGCGGGCCTGGTGCCGCCGGACGACGCCGCCACGGCCGTCCTGGGCCGGGACGAGATCCACCGGGTCACCGGGCTGCCCGGCGACGAGCCCGGCGAGCAGCACGGGCTGACCTGGGCGCTGGGGCGGCTGCGGGTGCTCGGCGTGAAGGGTCTGCGTCTCGCGCTGCCCTCAGCCGGGCATCCGCTCGGGCTGACCGGTCCGAAGGCCTTCAACGAGCAGGCCATGAGTGCGGGCGAGGCCGTCCTGGCCGTGGGTGCACCGCTCGGGCTGGTGCCGGAGGTGGAGGTGTACGGCCCGGCCGGCGACCGCTCGGCCACCGTGCTGTGGCGTTGTTCCGAGGTCAACGACACACCTCCGGCGGACGTGCCGTCGCTCCACGAGGCCGAACGTGAACTGGCTGACGGGCTGCGGGAGGCGACCGTCATGCTCGCCCGCCTCGACGTGGCCGGCGCCGGACCTGAGGCCTTGCGCGCCCTGGATGCCTACCGCCGCCGTGGCCACAGCGAGCTGCTCGCTCCCGGGTACCCGCCCCGGGCTGTCCGTGTCCTGGAGTCGGCCCGCCAGGTGTCCGCCCTCCTCTCCATCGCCTCCGGCGGCCACGGCGCTGCCGTCAGCGCCTCCGAGATGGCGGCCCGCCAATCCGCCCTGGCCCCGCTGCGGCGCACCGCCCGGCGCGCCCAGGTCGCCGCCTACAACGCCCTCGTGGACGAGCGAGACGATCGCTGAGAGGTGCTGGGCCGCGGAGTCGGCGGTGGCGAGCGCGATCACCTCGGCGCGCTGGTATCTGCCGTCGGGCCCGGCGGCCAGGCCTCCCTGCGCCGTCGTGGCCACCAGCCGGCACCGGGGCCACCCCAGGACTTCGGCTGCCTCCTCCGCCGAGTAGCTCTCCGCGAGTCTCCGTTCCAGCGCCTCAGCCGCGGCCCGTGCCGTGGCCGCAGCCTTGTGCATGCGCTCCGTGACAGTCTGCTGCACCACGGCATACGGGACGGCGGCCAAGGCCTCCCGGCTGTAGGTCGGCCAGCCCCGGTATCCGCCGCAGGGGCGTAGCTCTCCTGCGGCGGCGAGCCGCCTGATGTCCTCGGCGATCACCAGCAGACCTGTGGTGTGGCCCAACACCGTGGCCGCCTTGGCCGCCCCCACGGGCGGCACGGCGCCGAGCGCGAGGATGATCTCCTCGGTGCGGGCCTTCAGCTGTACCTCGACGAGCGCCGACCAGGTGCCGTTGTCGAGGTCCGGCTCGGGGATCAGTTCACGTTCCCGTGCCAGGTTGAACTGCCAACGCCGCATCTGCAGTCGACGTCTCAGCAGCTCCGGCCCGTAGGCCTCCCGGTCTCGGGCTGTCTCCCGGGCCAACCTCGCTCTGCGCTCGACGTCCTCTGCTGCACGATTCCCTGCCCTCGCCACCTGACACCCGGACAAGGGGCGTCCTGGCGCCCGCCCTCGGCCCCCGTCCTCGACAGTTGACTGCGACCCAGGCCCGGACATCGGAGGCTCGTCGAACAGGTGGCATGTCACCTCAAGCTCATGGGCCAGCACGACAGGCCCGCACTGATTGCGCATCGCGTTCATCCGGCCCTCCCTCGGGATCGGTGTCGGCGATCAGCCTGGCACAGCCGAATGGCGATGGATCACCTGAATTCGGGCCAACCCTGCCGAACGGCACATGCTGGACCACCGTTTGACGCCCTGCCTGGCCGAGAACCTGCCGATCGGCACGGCGCCCGCGCCACTACGTCGCGCCCCCGGCGCGCTACCCCTCTCGGGCCTCGCCGTGACGAACGGCCCAGAGTGCCGCCTGGGTGCGGTCGCTCAGGTCCAACTTCATCAGGATGTTGGACACATGGGTCTTCACCGTCTTCTCCGAGAGGTGCAGACTGCGGGCGATCTCCCGGTTGGAGCGGCCATCGGCGATGTGTCCGAGCACTTCGCGCTCGCGCTCGGTGAGCGTGCCACCTCGACCCTGCGGAACGCGCGGGCCGTCGTCGGCGAGCAGTGCCTCGGCCAGTTCGGGCTGGAGCAGAACGTGACCGGCGTGCACCGACCGAATCGCCCCGGCCAGCGCCTCCGGGTCCACGTCCTTGTACACGTAACCGGCCGCACCGGCCCGCAGCGCGGGAACCATCGTGCGGTGCTCGGTGAAGCTGGTGACGATCAGGATCCGGGCGCGGCTGCCCTCGCCCTTGAGCGTGCGCAGCGCCTCGATGCCGTCGACGCCGGGCATCTTGAGGTCCATCAGGACGACATCGGGGTCGAGCTCACGGGCCCGGTCAATACCCTCCGCCCCATCGGCGGCCTCCCCGACCACCTCGATGTCGTCCTGGACCTCCAGGAAAGTGCGCAGCCCGCGCCGAACCACCTGGTGGTCGTCGACCAACAGGACTCGGATCGACGGTGTGCTCTCAGGCACCGGGGACCTCCATCTCTACGAGCGTCCCCCGACCGGGGGCCGATTCCAGGGTGAGTGTTCCGCCGACGGCGGCCGCGCGGTCGCGCATAGAGGCCAAGCCGAGGTGACGGCCTGCTCGCCGGACGGACTCCGGATCGAAGCCGCGCCCGTCGTCGTGCACGCGCAGCACCGCACCGCGCGCAGGCGTCCCTGCCAGGGTGACGGTGACCCTGCGGGCGCCGGAGTGGCGCAGCGCGTTGTGCAGCGCCTCCTGGGCGACTCTCAGCAGTGCGGCCTCCTGGGCAGGCGGCAGCGCCCGGACCCCGTCGGCGGCGAAGGCGACGTCGGCGGTGTGCGCCCGGTCCAGGACCTGCACCTGGGAGGCGAGAGTGGCGCTGAGCCCGTCCTCCTCCAGGGCTGCGGGACGCAGCTCCACGACGACCGCGCGCAGTTCGTCGGCTGCCTCGGCGGCGAGACGGGCGACCTCGGCGAGCTCGGCACGTGCCCGGACGGGGTCGCGGTCGACGAGCTTGGCGGCCGCCTTGGCCGTGAGCCGGAGCGAGAAGAGCTTCTGCGAGACGGCGTCGTGCAGGTCGTGGGCGATCCGGGCACGCTCGCCGGCCAGCGTGAGCTCGCGGCTGCGCTCGTACAGTCGGGCGTTGGACAGTGCGAGGGCCGCGTGCGCGGCGAGGATCCGCAGGAGTTCCTCGTCGTGATCGGTGAAGAGGCCGCCGCCACGCTTGTTGGCGAGGAAGATGACGCCCATCACCTGCGGCTCGTCCTCGGCCGCGTCGGTGTCCAGGATCGGCATGCCCAGAAAGGCGTCCATATCGGGGTGGGCTGCGGGCCATCCTTCGAAGGTGGGTGCTTTGCGGACGTCCGCCAGCCGGGTGGGGCCGGTCTCGTGCAGCATCACGGCGAGTACACCGTGCTGTCGGGGCAGCGGGCCGATCGCCCGCCACTGCTCGTCGGTGACACCGTCGACCACGAACTGGGCGAAGCCCCCGTGGTCGTCGGGCACGCCCAGGGCCGCGTACTCGGCGCCGAGCAGTCCCCTGGCGGAGGCGGTGATGCGGCGCAGCACCTCACGGACCTCCAGGTGCCGGCTCATGGCGAGCAGTGCCTGGCTGACGGCCTCGATCCCGGACAGGCAGGGTTCGCAGGCGGGCAGCGGGCCCCGGTGGGTCCGGTGGTCTCCGGTGGTGCTGGACATACCGCCAAACTACCGCCGCCCCGGCGACCGCCGCGTCCGTCCGCGGCCGCCCCGGGCCCGGGTCCGGGGACCTAGGCCGCAGGGCCCGCCCGGAGCCTCATGAAAGCGCCCGGAACGCCGAGGGGCGGCCCTCCCTGCTGGGAGAGCCGCCCCTCGGCCTGCCGCCGGAGAGTCGGAGAAGGGGTCAGCCCTTCTGCATGACCTCGGGCTCGTGCCGGCGCTGGAGCCGGGTCACGAGGACGCCGATGGCGACGGAGATGACGATCAGCACACCTGCGTCGATCGCCCACTGGGCGACGCTGTGCTTCCAGAGCGGGTCGTAGTTGGGGTTCTGGAAGTCCTTGTTCCAGGGGCCCATGAGCACGGACAGGTCGAGCGTGGTGGACACGATGCCGGTGCCCCAGCGGGCCGGCATCAGCCAGGCGACCTGCTCCAGTCCGGGCTTGCTGAAGATCTGGAAGAGGCAGCCGGTGAAGACGACCTGGACGATGGCGAACATGACCAGCAGCGGCATGGTCTTCTCGGCGGTCTTCACCAGCGCGGAGATCATCAGGCCGAACATCATCGCGGCGAAGCTCAGCAGGATCATGCCGATGGTCATCTCGATGATCGGCAGGTTCTTGACGATCAGGCCGTGCTCGGGGAGCTTGCGCGGCAGGAAGCCGACGGCGGAGATGATGGCGCCCTGGATCACGCTGAAGAAGCCCAGCACGATGATCTTGGACATCATGTACGCCGAGCGGGAGAGCCCGGTGGCTCGTTCCCGCTCGTAGATCGCCCGCTCCTTGATCAACTCGCGGACCGAGTTGGCCGCCCCGGAGAAGCAGGCGCCGATCGCCAGGATCAGCATGATCGTCGCGGCGCCGCTGTTGAGGTGGAGCTGTGTCTTGGGGTTGGGTGCGAGCCCCGGTTCGTTGGGGATCAGCACGCTGACCGCGCCGATGACGGCGGGCAGCAGCACGGACAGCGCGAGGAAGCCGCGGTCCGAGGCGAGCACCGACATGTAGCGGCGCATCAGCGTCCACAGCTGCGAGCCCCAGCTCTGCGGCTTCGGCGGCTTGACGGCCTCCTGGGCGACCTGGACGTGCTGCACCTCGCCCGCCTCCACGGTGGGCGCGGAGTACTGCTGGTAGTGCACCGAGCCGCGGTAGCGGCCGGCCCAGTCGTGGTCCGGGTAGTTCTCGAAGGCCTGGAAGACGTCCGCCCAGGTCTCGTACCCGAAGAAGTGCAGCGCCTCGTCCGGCGGGCCGAAGTAGGCCACCGAGCCGCCCGGCGCCATCACGAGCAGCCGGTCGCAGAGTGCGAGTTCGGCCACCGAGTGGGTGACGACCAGGATGGTGCGGCCGTCGTCGGCGAGGCCGCGCAGCATCTGCATGACCTCGCGGTCCATGCCCGGGTCGAGGCCCGAGGTGGGCTCGTCCAGGAAGATCAGCGAGGGCTTGGTGAGCAGCTCCAGGGCGACCGAGACACGCTTCTGCTGGCCGCCGGAGAGCGCGGTGATCTTGTTGTCGGCACGCTTGTCCAGGCGCAGCTCGTACAGCACCTCGTCGATCCGGGCGTCGCGCTCGCGCGCCTCGGTGTCGCCGGGGAAGCGCAGCTGGGCGGCGTACTTGAGGCCCTTCCGGACGGTGAGCTCGCGGTGCAGGATCTCGGACTGCGGCACCAGGCCGATGCGCGAGCGGAGCTCGGCGAACTGCTTGTAGAGATTGCGGCCGTCGTACAGGACCTCGCCGCGGTCGGCCGGGCGGTAGCCGGTGAGGGCGCGCAGCAGCGTGGACTTGCCGGAGCCGGACGGGCCGATGACCGCGACCAGGGACTTCTCCGGGACGCCGAAGCTGACGTCGTCGAGCAGGACCTTCTTGCCGCCCTTGTGGTCGACCTCGACGGTCAGGTGGCGGGCGGAGAAGGAGACCGCGCCGGTGTCGACGAACTCCTGCAGCTGGTCGCCGACCAGGACGAAGCTGGAGTGGCCGACGGTCAGCCGGTCCTGCGGGCCCATCAGCTGACGCTGCACCCGCTGGCCGTTGAGGAAGATGCCGTTGTGGCTGCCGAGGTCGACGATCTCGTAGCGGCCGTCCGGGAGCTGACGCAGCTCGGCGTGGTGGCGGGAGACCTGGAGGTCGGACACCACGATGTCGTTGTCGAGCGCACGACCGATCCGGGCGGTGCGCATCGAGGACGTCAGGTTGCGGATGATGGTCGGCTGCGGCCCGCCGCCACCGTGCTGCGGCGGGGCCGGGAAGTCCTGCTGCTGCGGGAAGCCACCGTGCTGAGGCTGGGGCTGCGGCGGGGCCGACTGGGCCTGCGGCGGCGCGTACTGCTGCTGTGGGAACGGCGGCTGGGCCTGCGACTGCCCGGGCCAGGCCTGCTGCTGCGGCTGCTGGTACGGGTCCTGCTGCGGCCAGCCCTGCTGCGGGGCGGGCTGCTGGGGCGTGGGCACCGGGCCTCGGCTGGTGGCGGCCTCGTGCATCGGGGTGGCCTGTGGAGCCGCCGCCTGCGGAGCGGCGGCGTGCACGGGTGCGGAGAAGCCGAGCCGGGGGCCGTTCTCCGGGTTGCCCAGGTTGACCACGGCACCGGGGAACAGCTGGGCCTGCAGGGTGCGGGCCCCGGCCACGTACGTTCCGTTGGTGCTGCCGTGGTCGTCCAGCTGCCAACCGCTGCCGTTGAAGCTCATGGTCCCGTGCTGCCAGGAGACCCTGGCGTCCTCGAACGGGAAGTCCGACTGAGGGTTGCGCCCGATGGTGTAGGACCGCCCGGGCTCCAGAGTCCGCTGCTGTCCGTTGATCTCAATGACGAGTTGCGGCACTGCTCGCCTGCCCCGCTCTCTCGGTTCCCCCGAATTGTGGCCCCCGGCCGGGGCTGCGATGTTTCTCTGACTGACGGGGGGAATCATTCCAGCCCGCCGACCGCCGGTGAAAGTCGGCCCGGGCGACTGTGACCAGGCTGCTACCGACCCCGGACCGCGCCGTCCCGCGAGGTGGGACGGGTGCCCCCGGGCCGTCGGGCGCCCGGTAGCGTGGGAGGCACCATGAACGCATCGCCCCTGGCCGCTGAGCCCCTCCCCGCCGCCCAGCACCGGACCGCGGACGAGCGCACCCTGCTCGTCAAGGTGTTCGGCAAGGACCGCCCCGGCATCACTGCCGGCCTCTTCGCGACGCTGGCCGGCTTCGGCGTCGACGTCATCGACATCGAGCAGGTCGTGACCCGTGGCCGCATCACGCTCTGCGCGCTGGTCACCCCGCCCCCCGTACCCGCCGCCGAGGGTGGGCTGCGGGCCACCGTCCACCGCTGGGCCGACGAGCAGAAGCTCCAGGCCGAGATCCTCTCCGGCATCGGTGACAACCGGCCGCGTCGTGAGGGCCGTTCGCACGTCACGGTGCTCGGCAATCCGCTGACCGCCGCCGCCGTCTCCGCGCTCACCTCCCGGATCACCGCCTCGGGGGGCAACATCGACCGTGTCTTCCGGCTCGCCAAGTATCCGGTGACGGCGGTCGAGCTGGCCGTCTCCGGTGTGGCCACCGACGAGCTGCGGGCCGCGCTGGCCCAGGAGGCGGCCACCCAGCGGGTGGACGTCGCGGTGGTCGCCGCCGGGCTGGAGCGCCGGGCCAAGCGCCTGGTGGTCATGGACGTCGACTCCACGCTCATCCAGGACGAGGTGATCGAGCTGTTCGCCGCCCACGCGGGCTGCGAGGAGGAGGTCGCCGAGGTGACGGCGGCGGCGATGCGCGGCGAGCTGGATTTCGCCGAGTCGCTGCGGGCCCGGGTGGCGCTGCTGGCCGGGCTGGACGCCTCGGTGACCGAGAAGGTCCGCGCCGAGGTCCGTTTCACACCGGGTGCGCGCACCCTGATCCGTACGCTCCAGCGCCTCGGCTACCAGGTCGCGGTGGTGTCCGGCGGCTTCACCCAGGTCACCGACCACCTGGTGGAGCAGCTGGGCCTGGACTTCGCGGCCGCGAACACCCTGGAGGTGGTGGACGGCAGGTTCACCGGCCGGGTGGTCGGCGAGATCGTGGACCGGGCGGGCAAGGCCCGTTGGCTGGCCCGCTTCGCCGAGCAGGCGAAGGTGCCGCTGGAGCAGACGGTGGCGATCGGCGACGGCGCCAACGACCTGGACATGCTGAACGCGGCCGGCCTCGGGGTGGCGTTCAACGCCAAGCCGGTGGTGCGCGAGGCCGCCGACACCGCGGTGAACGTGCCGTTCCTGGACACCGTGCTGTACCTGCTGGGCATCACCCGTGAGGAGGTCGAGGCAGCCGACGCGCTGCACGGCACCCCGACCGAGACCGATTAGGAGCCGGCCCGGCAACGGCCGGTGGAGTGAGGCCCGAGGAACAGCCCGAGGAGGGCGCCCGGCCCGCGGACACGGACCGGTACGGCCTGCGGACACAGACGAGGGGCGCGCGGATCGCATCCGCGCGCCCCTCACCTGTGTTCCCGGGGTCAGTCCTGCGGCGTGTGGTACGAGACCAGCTCGGCCACGCCCGGCTCGACGCCCTTCCAGGAGCCGCTGAAACTGAGCACCGCGATCGCCGCCGTCGGGAAGCCACCGAGCCGCAGCCGCTCCAGCGCGTCCCGGTCGCCCGCGTCCCCGGCCAGCACCTGGGTCAGACCCAGCACACCCGGGTTGTGACCGACCAGCACCACGTCCGAGTACTCCTCCGGGGTCTCCTGGAGCACGGCGATGATCTCGCCGGGGCTCGCCTCGTAGACCCGTTCCTCGTAGACGGTCTTGAGGGGCCGCTGCGGCAGCTCGTGCACCGCCAGCTTCCAGGTCTCTCGGGTGCGCAGCGCGGTGGAGCAGACCACGTAGTCGGGGTTGATGCCGGAGTCGACCAGCCAGCGGCCGGCGTCCGGGGCCTGGTGACGGCCCCGGTCGGCCAGCGGCCGGTCGTGGTCGTCCACGCCGTTCGGCCAGTCGGCCTTGGCATGGCGGAGAACGATGATCCTGCGGGGCGTGTCGGCGCTCATACCCAGCAAGCTTGGCAGAAAAGCGGCCCGGCGGCGCGATGCTCCCGGACGCCGCCACTCCGAGGGACGACGAGTGTCACCGTGTCCCGTTCACCGGAGCGTCGGGTGGAGTACGGGCGCAGGGGCGCAGAGGCGTCCGTCAGCCGATCGAGGCCGCGACGGTGGCGATGAGCGCCACCAGCACCACGATGGCGGAGAAGGCGAGGGCGATGCGGCCGAGCTGCTTGCGGCCGTCGGTGGGATTGGGATCGAGAACGGGCATGTCCGGAATTCTCCCATCCCGAACACGCCCGCCGTCAGCTGGCCCCACCCCCTTGGCCGGGCCTTGACCTTGGCCGTCGGGCCCGGGCCCCGGGCCCCGGGCCGCACCGCCGCGTGCGGCCGCTCAGCGTCAGGCTGTCAGGCCTCGGCCCGCTCCGCCGGGCGCACCGCCTCGTCCTCGATGTGCCGGGCCCGCGCGGCGCGCAGGCCGAACAGCATCTGCGGAACCAGCAGCAGCGACAGGAAGCCCAGCGGCCAGTACCACTCACCGGTGGCCCCGTAGAGCCAGCCGACCAGGATCGGGCCCGGGATGGACACCAGGTATCCGATGCCCTGGGCGAAGGCGGAGAGTTGCGCGACCCCGCCCGCCGACCGGGCCCGCAGTCCGATCATGGTCAGCACCAGCGGGAAGGCGCAGTTGGACAGGCCCAGCAGGACCGCCCAGAGCCAGGCGCCCCCGGCCGGGGCGAGTGCCAGCCCCGCGTACCCGGCGATGCCGCAGCAGGCCAGCACGACCACGAACAGCCGCTGGTCGCCGCGCCGTGCGGCCAGGTTGGGCAGCACGAAGGAGACCGGCACGCCGATCACCATGGTGACCGCGAGCAGCACCCCGGTGGTGCCCTCGCCGATGCCGGCGTCCTGGAAGATCTGCGACATCCAGCCCATGACCACGTACGCGCCGGTGGCCTGGAGGCCGAAGTACCCGGCCAGCGCCCAGGCGGTCCGGCTGCGGGTGATCGGCAGCCGGACGGGGGCCGCTGCGCCGGCGGCCCGCTCGCCGCGCTCCCGCTTGGCGATCAGCACCAGCAGCCAGAGCCCCAGGGCGAGCGCTCCCAGGACGGCCCAGACACCCAGGCCGTAGCGCCAGTCGCCGCCGAGCGACTTGGTCAGCGGCACGGTGACGGCCGCAGCCAGCGCGGTGCCGGCGGACAGCGCCATCGAGTAGAGGCCGATCATCGGCCCGACCTTGTCCGGGAAGTACCGCTTGATCACCACCGGCAGCAGCACGTTGGAGACCGCCACCCCGGCCAGGGCGAGGGCGGTGAGCAGCAGGAACACGGCAGTGCCCCCGGCGAACGAGCGGGCCAGCACGCCCGCCGTGATGGCGCCCATGCCCGCCGTGACGACCGCGATCGGACCGATCCGACGGGCCGCCGCGGGCGCGGCGAAGCCGAACAGCCCGAAGCACAGCGACGGGACGGCGGTGAGCAGCCCGGCGAGCGTCGGGTTCATCCCGAGGTCGTCGCGGACCTGCTTGAGCAGCGGCCCGAGGCTGGTGACCACGGGGCGCAGGTTGAAGGCGGCGGCGGCGATCGCGACGGCGAACAGCCAGCCCAGGTACTTGGCCGAGCCGGAGGCGGCGGGCTGCTCGGCGGTCGGTGTCCGGCTCTCGGTCCGGGCGGAAGCGGTGGTGTCTGCTGCGGGCATGGACAGCATCATAGAATGATGGGATGAATTGATGCACCTTGGAATTGGCATGATGTGCCGACCGTTCATCGTCCGGCCACTTCCCACCCAGGCCCCATCCGAGCCGTAGCCGTCAAGGAGTCCCCCGTGGCGCTGTCCTCGCCGAGGCGCACCCCGCTGTCCGACCAGGTGATCGCACAGCTGCGTGCCCAGATCACGTCCGGGGAGTGGCCGGTCGGCTCGCGCATCCCCACCGAGGCCGCCCTGGTCGAGCAGCTCGGCGTCGCCCGCAACACCGTCCGCGAGGCCGTCCGCGCCCTCGCCCACAACGGACTGCTCGACATCAGGCAGGGCTCCGGCACGTACGTGCTAGCCACCAGCGAGCTGGCCGGAGTGATGCACCGCCGCTTCGCCGACGCCGACCAGGGCCAGGTCGCCGAGCTCCGTTCGGCGCTGGAGACCTCGGCGGCGGCCCTCGCCGCCCGCCGCCGCACCGCGCACGACCTGGAGCTGCTGGACGGCGCGCTGGCCCGCCGGGAGGCCGCCTGGCACTCCGGCGGCGCCGAGGACTTCGTCCAGGCCGACGCCGCCTTCCACCAGGCCGTGGTGGCCGCCGCCCACAACGACGTCCTGCTCGCCGTCTACGCCGACCTCGGCGAGGCCACCCGCGAGCTCCTGCGGCACGACGTCGGCCCCGAGCTGATCGCGGAGCGCTACATCGGCCACCAGGCCATCCTGGAGGCGATCCGGGCCGGTGACGTCGAGCGCGCCGCCGTCGAGGCCGGCCGCGCCGCCCCCGGTGGCTGCGCCCTGACCGAGGCCTGACCGCCCACCGGCCCGACACCCCGGCCGCCCCGTCCCAGGAGGCCACTCCCGGAAGGCCCCTCCCGGAAGGCCACGCTCAGGAAGCCACGCTCAGGAGGTCCCTCCCGAAAGCCCCCTTCCCGAGAAGCCCGGCCGAACGAAGAACCCCGGCCGAACGAAGCACCCTGGCCGAACGAAGCACGAAACGCCGCTGCCCGGCACCTCCGCGAGGGAGGGCCGGGCAGCGGCGTACGGGCGGAGCGTCAGGCGCCGATGGCGTGCAGACCGCCGTCGACGTGGATGATCTCGCCGGTGGTCTTCGGGAACCAGTCCGACAGCAGCGCGACGATGCCGCGGCCGGCCGGCTCCGGGTCGCTCAGGTCCCACTTCAGCGGGGAGCGGTGGTTCCAGGTGTCGGCCAGGTCGCCGAAGCCCGGGATGGACTTGGCGGCCATCGAGCCGATCGGACCGGCCGAGATCAGGTTGCAGCGGATGTCCCGCTCGCCCAGGTAGCGCGCCAGGTAGCGGTTGGTCGACTCCAGGGCGGCCTTGGCCGGGCCCATCCAGTCGTACTGCGGCCAGGCGAACTGCGCGTCGAAGGTCAGGCCGACCACCGAGCCGCCGTCCTGCATCAGCGGCAGCAGCGCCGTGGTCAGCGACTTCAGCGAGTACGCGGAGACGTGCATCGCGGTGGCCACGGACTCCCACGGGGTGTCCAGGAAGCTGCCGCCCAGCGCGTCCTGCGGCGCGAAGCCGATCGAGTGGACGATGCCGTCCAGGGTCGGCAGGTGCTCGCGGACCTGGTCGGCGATGCCGGCCAGCTGCTCCGGGTTGGAGACGTCCAGCTCCAGCACCTTGACCGGGTGCGGCAGCTTCTTGGCGATCCGCTCGGTCAGGCTCGGGCGCGGGAAGGCGGTGAGGATGATCTCCGCGCCCTGCTCCTGCGCGAGCCTGGCGGTGTGGAAGGCGATGGAGGACTCCATCAGCACACCGGTGATCAGGATCCGCTTGCCTTCGAGGATTCCGCTCATGATCAGTGACCCATGCCCAATCCGCCGTCGACGGGAATGACGGCTCCAGTGATGTACGCGGCCTCGTCCGACCCGAGGAACCGCACGGTGGAGGCGACCTCGGCGGGCGCCGCGTAGCGGCCCAGCGGCACGCCCGAGACGATCTCCGCGCGGCGCTCGTCACTGAGCACGGCGGTCATGTCGGTGTCGACGAAGCCGGGGGCGACCACGTTGACGGTGATGTTGCGCGGGCCGAGCTCGCGCGCCAGCGACCGGGCGAAGCCGACCAGGCCGGCCTTGGAGGCGGCGTAGTTGGCCTGGCCCGGGGAGCCGGACAGGCCCACCACGGACGAGATCAGCACGACACGGCCCTTCCGGGCACGCATCATCAGCTTGGAGGCGCGCTTGACCACCCGGAAGGTGCCGGTCAGGTTGGTGTCGACGACGGAGGTGAAGTCCTCCTCGGACATGCGCAGCAGCAGGGTGTCGTTGGTGATGCCCGCGTTGGCGACCAGCACCTCGACCGCGCCGTGCTTCTGCTCGATGTCGGTGAAGGCGGCGTCGACCTGCGCGGCGTCCGTGATGTCGCAGCGGACCGCGAGGACGTCGTACTTGGCCAGCGCTTCGGGCACCTCACCCGAGCGGCTGGTGATGGCCACCTTGTCGCCCGCTTCGGCGAAGGCCTGGGCGATCGCGAGGCCGATGCCCCGGTTTCCTCCGGTGACGAGAACCGAGCGGCTCAACGATCCACCTCTCTCCGTGTGTGAGCACGTACGTCGGAATGCGTACGCAGTGTGACGCTATCGGGCGGTCGGCGGCGGCGGCGCATCGGGCTCCCACAGCGCCTCCCCGGCGGATCTGTCGCAATCCGACAATCCGTGCCCGCTCGTACCGTCCCGGCGGCGGACATCTCCCAGGCCCCGGCGCTGCCCGGATCGGGGCGACTGTACGGGAACAACACGGACGGGCGCACCCGTTGCCCCCGTGGTGCGGTCCGGCCCGGGAGCGGCCGTACCGATCCCCGACCATCCCGGCGAGCGACGAAGGCAGAGCGGATGACCATGGCACGGCCCGGGAGCACCCACCGACGCGGACGACTGCTGGCCCTCACCGCCCTGGCGGCCGGCCTGGGCACGGCCGCCTGGGCGCTGCGCGACCTGCCGGCCGCGTTCGGGCGACGGCCGGACGGCGAGCGCGAGGAACGGGTGCGCAACTCCCCGCAGTACCGCGACGGCGTCTTCCACAACGCGCCCTCCACCCTCGCCCGCACGGCCGGCGCCCCCGGCTTCGACGGCGCCGCCGCCCGCCGGATGCTGTTCGAGCGGGCCGGCCGCGTCCCCGCCCGTCCGGTGCCGACCGTCCGCCCCGTCTCCCCGCCCGGGCCGGCCGCCGAGGGCGTGGAGGTCACCTGGTACGGGCACGCCTCCGCCCTGGTGGAGATCGAGGGCTTCCGGGTGCTGCTCGACCCGATCTGGAGCGACCGCTGCTCCCCCGCCGCGCACGTCGGCCCCAAGCGGCTGCACCCGGTGCCGGTGGAGCTGGAGGAGCTGCCGCAGGTCGACGCGGTGCTGATCTCGCACGACCACTACGACCACCTGGACATGGCGACGGTCAAGCGCCTGGTGCGCAGCCAGTCCGCGCCCTTCGCGGTGCCGCTCGGCATCGGTGCCCACCTGCGCCGCTGGGGCGTCCCCGAGCACCGGATCATCGAACTGGACTGGGACGAGACCTGCACCCTGGGCGACCTGGTGCTCACCCTCACCGCGGCGCACCACTTCTCCGGCCGCGGGCTGACCCGCAACACCACCCTGTGGGGCTCCTGGGTGGTCGCCGGCCCGAACCGCAAGGTCTTCTACACCGGCGACTCCGGCTACTTCGAGGGCTACGCCCGGATCGGCGGCCAGCACGGCCCGTTCGACGCCGCACTGGTCCAGATCGGCGCCTACGACGCCGCCTGGGCGGACATCCACATGACCCCCGAGGACGCCGTCCTCGCGCACCGGGACCTGGCCGCCGGCCTGCTGGTGCCCGTCCACTGGTGCACCTTCAACCTGGGCCTGCACCCGTGGGCGGAGCCGATCGAGCGACTGGTGAAGGCCGCCAAGGAGCAGGCCGTCCCGCTGGTCGTGCCGCGCCCCGGCGAGCGGGTCGACGTCGACAACCCGCCGGAGCTGGACGGCTGGTGGGAGACCGTCGGCTGACGGCTCTCGCGGGCGCGCCGGGAGGGCACGCCGGGAGGGCACGCCGGAAGGGCGGACGGGCGCGCCGGGAGGACGGGCCCCGGCGGCCGGACCGTCCCGGCCGAACCGCGGCGCACCGGTGGAAATGCGCTGGCCGGAAACCCTGTGGACGGGAAATGATGCGGTGCGGGCGCCCCTGTGGCGCCGCACCGCCACCCTCCGCGACCTGGGAGCACGATTGCCTCCGATCCCTCCGGCCGATCGCTCCGGCGCCCCGCACGGGCGCGCCGTCGACCCGCTGTTCCTCGCCCTGCCGCTGCGGCCGCTCGCGGACGCCGCCCTCGCCCGGGCCCGCGAACTGGGCTCGAGCCACGCCGACTTCCGCCTGGAGCGGATCCGCAGTGCCTCCTGGCGGCTGCGCGACGCGCGTCCGGCCGGCACCTCCGACAGCGTGCAGCTCGGTTTCGCCGTCCGGGTGGTGCTGGACGGCGCCTGGGGCTTCGCCGCCGGCGTCGACCTCACCCCCGACGCGGCGGCCCGGGTCGCCGAGCAGGCCGTCGCGGTGGCCCGGCTCTCCGGCGGGATCAGCCGGGCGGCCGGCTCCACCGAGCGGGTCGAGCTGGCCGACGAGCCGGTCCACCGGGACGTCACCTGGGTCTCCGCGTACGAGGTCAACCCCTTCGAGGTGCCGGACGCCGAGAAGACCGCCCTGCTCGCCGAGCGCAGCTCCCGGCTGCTGGCCGCCGAGGGCGTCTCGCACGTCCAGGCGGCCCTGCGGACCGTCCAGGAGAACAAGTTCTACGCGGACACCGCGGGCACGGTGACCACCCAGCAGCGGATCCGGGTGCACTCCGACCTGGAGGCCACCTCGGTCGACGAGCGCACCGGCGCCTTCGACTCGATGACGACCCTGGCCCCGCCGGTCGGCCGCGGCTACGAGTTCATCGTGGGGGCCCGGGGGTCGTCCCCCGACGGACGCGGCCTCACCGGCTCCGGAGCCGGCACCGGCTGGGACTGGGACGCCGAGCTCGCCGAACTGCCCGTCCTGCTGGCCGAGAAGATGCGGGCCCCGAGCGTCGAGGCGGGCCGCTACGACCTGGTCATCGACCCGACGAACCTCTGGCTGACCATCCACGAGTCGATCGGCCACGCCACCGAGCTGGACCGCGCGCTCGGCTACGAGGCCGCCTACGCCGGCACCTCCTTCGCCACCTTCGACCAGCTCGGCTCGCTCAAGTACGGCTCCGAGCTGATGCACGTCACCGGCGACCGCACCGCCGAGCACGGGCTGTCCACCATCGGCTACGACGACGAGGGCGTGGCCACCCAGTCCTGGGACCTCATCAAGGACGGTGTCCTGGTCGGCTACCAGCTCGACCGCCGCATCGCCGAGCTGAAGGGCTTCGAGCGCTCCAACGGCTGCGCCTTCGCCGATTCCCCGGCGCACGTCCCGGTGCAGCGGATGGCCAACGTCTCGCTGCAGCCGGCCGCCGACGGCCCGGACACCGAGGGCCTGTTCGCCGGGGTGGAGAACGGCCTGTACATCGTGGGCGACCGCTCGTGGTCGATCGACCAGCAGCGGTACAACTTCCAGTTCACCGGGCAACGCGCCTACGCCATCAAGAACGGCGAACTCGCGGGCCAGGTGAAGGACTTCGCCTACCAGGCCACCACCACCGACTTCTGGGGCTCGATGGCGGCGGTCGGCGGCCCGCAGACCTACTTCCTCGGCGGCGCCTTCAACTGCGGCAAGGCGCAGCCCGGTCAGATCGCGGCGGTCAGCCACGGCTGCCCGTCGGCGCTGTTCCGCAACGTCAACGTGCTCAACACCCAGCAGGAGGCGGGTCACTGATGACCGCGAAGCAGCCCCACGAACTCGTCGAGCTGGCGCTCGGCTTCTCCCGCGCCGACGGCTGCGTGGTGATCGCCGACGAGGAGTCCACCGCCAATCTGCGCTGGGCGGGCAACGCGCTGACCACCAACGGCGTCACTCGCGGCCGCCGCCTCACCGTGATCGCCACCGTGGCCGGCGCCGAGGGCACCGCCTCCGGCGTGGTCTCCCGCGAGGCCGTCACCGAGCAGGAGGTGGAGGAGCTGGTGCGGGCCGCCGAGGAGGCCGCCCGCGCGGCCGGACCGGCCGAGGACGCGCAGCCGCTGATCGCCGACCGGCCGTCCTCGCCGGACTTCACCGAGCCGCCCGCGCTGACCTCCGTCGAGGTGTTCGACGCCTTCGGCCCGGCCCTCGGCGAGGCCTTCGCCCGCGCCGCCGCCCGGGGCGAACTGCTGTACGGCTTCGCCCGGCACGAGATGACCTCCAGCTACCTGGGCAGCTCCACCGGCCTGCGGCTGCGCCACGACCAGCCCACCGGCATGGTCGAGATCAACGCCAAGACCGCCGACCTGTCCAGCTCCGCCTGGGTGGGCGCGTCCACCCGGGACTTCGCCGACATCGACGTCGCCGCCCTGCACACCGAGCTGACCAGGCGGCTCGGCTGGGGCGCCCGCAAGGTGGACCTGCCGGCCGGGCGGTACGAGGCGCTGCTGCCGCCCTCGGCCGTGGCCGACCTGCTGATCGTCCTCAACTGGTCCTCCGGCGGCCGGGACGCCCAGGAGGGCCGGACGGTCTTCTCCAAGCCCGGCGGGGGCACCCGGATCGGCGACAAGCTCAGCGGCCTGCCGCTGACGCTGCGCTCCGACCCGCACGAGCCCCACCTGGAGGCCGCGCCGTTCGTGCTCACCCACTCCACCGGCGGGGACTACTCGGTCTTCGACAACGGCCAGCCGGTCGCCGCCACCGAGTGGATCCGCGACGGCGTGCTGAACGACCTGATCACCAGCCGTCACGCGGCGGCCCTCACCGGCCTGCCGCTGCGCCCGGCGATCGACAACCTCGTCCTGGAGACGGCCGACCAGGAGTCGGCGCCGACCCTGGACGAGATGATCGCCCGCACCGAGCGCGGCCTGCTGCTCACCTGCCTCTGGTACATCCGCGAGGTGGACCCGGCGACGCTGCTGCTCACCGGGCTCACCCGGGACGGCGTCTACCTGGTGGAGAACGGCGAGGTCGTCGGCGAGGTCAACAACTTCCGGTTCAACGAGTCCCCGGTGGACCTGCTGAACCGGATCACCGAGGTGGGCCGCACCGAACGCTGCCTGCCCCGCGAGTGGAGCGACAACGTCACCCGCACCGCGATGCCACCCGTGCGTGTCACGGACTTCAACATGAGTTCGGTCAGCCGGGCCTCCTAGCCGCTGACCAACGGGGGATACGAGAGACATGATGGACGAGAAGCGCATGGTCAGATCGAGCAAGATGCTGTCGCGCATCCTGCGGCACGAACCCGGGCTGGTGGGGGTCACGCTGGACGGGGCCGGCTGGGTCCGGGTCGACGAGCTGCTCGACGCGCTCGCCGCCCGGGGCAGGCCGCTCACGCGGGCCGAGCTGGACCACGTCGTGGCGACCAACAACAAGCGCCGCTTCGGCTATTCGCCGGACGGTCTCTCGATCCGCGCCAATCAGGGCCACACGGTGGCGGTCGACCTCGGTCTGGCCGCCGCCGTGCCACCGCCGGTGCTCTACCACGGCACCGCCGACCGGCACCTGGCGGCGATCTTCCGCGAGGGCCTGCGCCCGATGGCCCGCCAGGACGTCCACCTCTCGGCGGACACCGGGACGGCGACCGGGGTCGGCGCCCGGCACGGCCGTCCGGTGGTGCTGACCGTGAACGCGGCGGCGATGACGGCGGCCGGCCACGAGTTCCGGCTCAGTGAGAACGGCGTCTGGCTCACCGACGCCGTGCCCCCGCGGTACCTCTCCCGACGCTCGTAGCCCGCCGGGCCGCGCCCCGCGCCGACGACCGCGACCGTTGGGTCTGTCCGCTCCGCCGGACAGGCCCTTCGCGTACCCGACCGGGTGGGTCCGGCCCACCCGGTCTCGTCCCCACCCGTGCCCGGGCGTACCGTGAGGAGGCCGCGCGGCAAGGCGCGCGGGTGCGCGACGAGGGCGGTAGGACACATGGGCAAGAGCGCCGACGACGGGCAGGTCTTCCGGATCACGGGGGCGCGCAGCAGCCTCACCGAGGACGTCCGGGGACGCCAGCGCCGCTACGTCATCTCGATGCTGGTCCGCACGGCCTGCGTGCTGCTCGCCGTGGTGCTGTGGGACGTCCAGCGGGTGCTGGCGTTCGCCGCCCTGGCGGGGGCCGTCCTGCTGCCGTACTTCGCGGTGCTGATCGCCAACGCGGGCCGGGAGCGGGCCCCGGGGCTGCCGAGCACCTTCGACTTCCCGCTCGACACCCCGCTGATGCTCGGCCCCGGTGGGGCGGGTGGGGCTGGTGCGAAGGCCGGTACAGGTGAGGCAAAGGCCGCTCCCACCGATCCTTCACAGGACGTGGACTGACCGTCCGTTTCACGCCACTTCGCCCTCGTTCAGCTCGTCGAAAGCTCAAAAGAAGCTCAGATTAATCATGCAAGACCTCCCCATCCGAGGGTGGTGGCGTGACATACTGCGTACGCGCTCCGCATCCCCCGTCGGAGCGACGGACCGACGCCGGGCGGCTCCCCCCGTGGCTGCCCGGCGTCGCCATGCCCGGATCCGGTCGGCCCGAGCGGGCGTGACAGACTGGCGGTGCAGACGTCACCCGCCAATCGTTGAGGACGGCCCGATGGACACCCCGCAGACGCCGATCTGCTCCGCCAAGGGCTGCCGGGCGGACGCCGGCTGGGTGCTGGTGTGGAACAACCCCAAGCTGCACACCCCCGACCGCCGCAAGACCTGGCTCGCCTGCGACGAGCACCGCGAGCACCTCTCCCAGTTCCTCGGGGTGCGCGGCTTCCTCAAGGAGGTCGTCGCCTTCGCCGACTGGACCCCCGAGGCCGTCGAGAGTTCCGGCGGGGCTGCCTAGCAACCCGTCCGGGGGCTCCGGCGAGTCGGCCCGGAGGACGGACCGGTCCGGAAAGCGGTCCGCCGCCGAGGGACCGCCTAGCCGCCGATCGCGGACATCGGCCGCTCGGGCTGGAGGAACTCCGGGTCGTCGATCCCGGCCCCGGCCTTCTTGCCCCACATCGCCGCCCGCCACAGCGCGGCCAGTTCGGCGTCGTCCGCGCCCGAGCGCAGCGCGGTGCGCAGGTCGGTCTCGCCGGTCGCGAACAGGCAGTTGCGCACCTGGCCGTCGGCGGTCAGCCGGGTGCGGTCGCAGGCCCGGCAGAACGGACGGGTGACCGAGGCGATCACGCCCACCCGGCCGGGGCCGCCGTCCACCAGCCAGCGCTCGGCGGGTGCCGCGCCCCGGCGCTCGGACGGCTCCGGGGTGAGCGCGAAGCGGGCCCGCAGCAGGTCGAGGATCTCCGTCGCGGTGACCATCGACGCGCGGTCCCAGCCGTGCTGGGCGTCCAGCGGCATCTGCTCGATGAAGCGCAGCTCGTAGCCCCGCTCCAGGCACCAGGCCAGCAGGTCGGCCGCCTCGTGGTCGTTGACCCCGCGCATCAGTACCGCGTTCAGCTTCACCGGCGCGAGCCCGGCGGCCTCGGCGGCGGCCAGCCCGTCCAGCACGTCCTGGTGGCGGTGGCGGCGGGTGAGGGTGTGGAAGACCTCGGGGTCGAGGGTGTCCAGCGAGACGTTGACCCGGTCGAGGCCGGCCTCGCGCAGCGCCGTCGCGGTGCGGGCCAGCCCGATGCCGTTGGTGGTCAGTGAGAGTTCCGGGCGCGGTTCCAGCTCCGAGCAGGCGGCGACGACGGCGACCAGTCCGGGGCGCAGCAGCGGCTCGCCGCCGGTGAAGCGGACCTCGCGCACGCCCAGGTCGCGCACGGCGACGGTGACGAGCCGCACGATCTCCTCGTCGGTGAGCAGGTCCGGCTTGGCGAGCCACTGCAGGCCCTCCTCCGGCATGCAGTAGGTGCAGCGCAGGTTGCACCGGTCCGTGAGGGAGACCCGCAGGTCGACGGCCTGTCGTCCGAAGGTGTCGAGCAGCACGTGCGTCCTTCCCCGAGATGCGGCCGGCCCGGCCACCGTCACGGCGGGCCGGGCCAGCATAGTCATCGCGGAACGATCAGTGGGCGCCCAGCCCGGTCAGCGAGCGCACCTCCAGTTCAGCGTACTTCGCCGGGTCGGACTGTTCCCTGGACAGCAGCGTGCCGAGCCAGCCGGCCAGGAAGCCGACCGGGATGGAGACCAGGCCGGGGTTCTCCAGCGGGAACCAGTGGAAGTCGGAGTGCGGGAAGAGCGAGGTCTTCGCGCCGGAGACCACCGGGGAGAAGACCACCAGCGTCACCGAGGTGATCAGTCCGGCGTAGACCGAGCTGACCGCGCCGACGGTGGTGAAGCGCTTCCAGAACAGCGAGTAGAGCAGGGTGGGCAGGTTCGCCGAGGCGGCGACCGCGAAGGCCAGGGCGACCAGGGCGGCGGTGTTGAGCTTGTCCGCGAAGAGGCTGAGCACGATCGCGACGGCCCCGATCGCGACCGCGGCCCACTTCGCCGAGCGCACCTCCTCCTTCTCGCTCGCCTTCCCGCGCCGGATCACGTTGGCGTAGAGGTCGTGCGCGAAGGAGGCCGAGGAGGCGAGCGTGAGCCCGGCGACCACGGCCAGGATGGTGGCGAAGGCGACCGCGGAGATCACCGCGAGCAGGATCGCGCCGCCGGTGGTCCCGGCGCCTCCGCCGAGCGCCTCGGCCAGCTGGGGCGCCGCGGTGTTGCCCGCCGCGTTCGCCGCCTTGATCGCCTTGGAGCCGACCAGCGCGGCGGCGCCGAAGCCGAGCGCCAGGGTCATCAGGTAGAAGACGCCGATGATGCCGATCGCCCAGAGCACCGACTTCCGGGCCGCCTTGGCGGTGGGAACGGTGTAGAAGCGGACCAGGATGTGCGGCAGGCCGGCGGTGCCGAGGACCAGCGCGATGCCCAGGCTGATGAAGTCGAGCTTGGCGGTGCCGCTGCCGTACTTCTGCCCTGGTTGGAGGAAGGCCTCGCCCTTGCCGCTCGCGCTCGCCGCCGCGCCGAGCAGTTCGGAGGGGTTGAAGTGGTACTTGGCCAGTACCAGGACGGTCATCAGCGCGGCGCCGGCGATCAGCAGCACCGCCTTGACGATCTGCACCCAGGTGGTGCCCTTCATCCCTCCGATCACCACATAGATGATCATCAGCGCGCCGACCCCGACGATGGTCCAGCGCTTGGCGGCGTTCCCCTCCGCGCCCAGCAGCAGCGCGACCAGGGTGCCGGCGCCGACCATCTGGGCGAGCAGGTAGAAGATCGACACCACGATGGTGGAGACGCCCGCCGCGGTGCGCACCGGGCGCTGGCGCATCCGGAACGCGAGGACGTCCGCCATCGTGAAGCGACCGGAGTTGCGCAGCGGTTCGGCGATCAGCAGCAGCGCGACCAGCCAGGCGACCAGGAAGCCGATCGAGTAGAGGAAGCCGTCGTAGCCGGTGAGCGCGATGGTCCCGGCGATGCCGAGGAAGGACGCGGCGGACATGTAGTCGCCGGAGATGGCCAGGCCGTTCTGGAAGCCGGTGAAGCCGCGGCCGCCGGCGTAGAAGTCGGAGGCGCTCCTGGTCTGCCGCCCGGCCCAGACGGTGATGCCGAGGGTGGCCAGGACGAAGACGCCGAACAGGGCCATCGTCAGACCGCGGTGCTCGGTGGCGGAGCTGGCGAGCGAAGTCATTCGGCGGGCTCCCGGGGTGCGTGGACGACGGCGCCGTGCGCCTCGCGGATCGCCGCGGCGGACGGGTCGATCCGCCGGTCCGCGTAGCGGGCGTACCAGGCGGCGATCGCGAAGGTGGTCACGAACTGGAGCAGCCCGAGCACCAGGGCCACGTTGACGTGCCCGAGGACCTTGGTGCGCATCAGTCCCGGCGCGTAGCAGGAGAGCAGGACGTAGAGCAGGTACCAGAGCACGAAACCGATGGTGACCGGGAAGGCGAAGCTCCGGAACGAGCGCCGCAGGGTTCGGAACTCCTCGCTGTCGTCGATGAGTTGGGCTTCCGTGGCGGCGGTGGTGAGCGGCGGCGAATCCACGCTGTCTCCTCACTCCTTCGGCGTATTTGTCACACGGGGGGATCGATCGAACGTGAGGGGCGTCACATGTCTGGCGCCGCGCAATGCTAGGAGCGTCCTGCCCGCCCCGGAAGGGGTTGACCGCGATCAGTCGAGCGTTCACCCCCTCGCACCATCCGATTGGCCGAAAAGCAGTCCATCTCAGCGACTTCGCCGCACCGGACCGCCCCCCAGCCCCCGACACCCGACACCCGGCCGCCGCCCGCGCCCTCCCCCGGGAACGACACCGGGAGCGGCCCCGGGAAACGACACCGGGAAACGACACCGGCCCGTGCCGCACCCCGAAGGCGCAGGGAGGGGTGGGGGGCGGGGGGGCGGGGGGTCAAAAACTGACCCGCACCCTCGCGAACAAGACGGTGTCCCTTGCGCGGTCACCATCTGGGACGTC
>NZ_JBHVJT010000023.1:32177-58404 GCF_042798815.1 Kitasatospora sp. NPDC057738
CCCCGAAGGGGCGGCACGGGCCGGGTGCCGGGAGGCCGAGGTCTCAGAACGCGATCCGCACCTTCAGGGCCGAGCGGTCGTCCATTGCGCGGTAGCCGTCCGGAACGCCGTCCAGGCCGACGGTGCGGTCGAAGACCAGGCCCGGCTCGATGGCGCCCGAGAGCACGTCCGGCAGCAGCTCGGGGATGTACGCGCGGGCCGGGGCGACACCGCCGTTCAGCGAGACGTTTCGGCCGAACATCTGACCGATGTCGACGCCCGCGCTGCCGCCGTGCGGCACCCCGACGTAGCCCACCGCGCCGCCGTCCCGGGTGATCGAGATGGCCGTCCGCATCGACTCCTCGGTACCGACCGCCTCCAGCACCGCGTGCGCGCCCTGGCCGCCGGTCAGCTCCTTCACCGCCTCGACCGCGGCCTCGCCGCGCTCCGCCACCACGTCCGTCGCACCGAAGCGACGGGCCAGCTCGGTACGGGCCGCGTGCCGGCCCAGCGCGATGATCCGGCCCGCGCCCAGCCGGTGCGCCGCCAGCACCCCGCACAGGCCCACCGCGCCGTCGCCGACCACCGCGACCGTCGCACCCGGCCGCACCCGCGCGGAGACCGCCGCGTGGTGCCCGGTCGACATCACGTCGGACAGCGCCAGCAGCCCGGGCAGCAGCTTCTCGTCGCCCGCCGCCTCCTTCGGCAGCTTCACCAGCGTCCCGTCCGCGAACGGCACCCGCACCGCCTCGCCCTGGCCGCCGTCCGAACCGACCTGCCCCCAGAACCCGCCGTGCGGACAGGAGGTCTGCAGCCCTTCGAGACAGAAGTCACACGTCCCGTCCGACCAGACGAACGGCGCCACCACCAGGTCGCCCCTGGCGAAGCCGCGCACCTCGGCGCCGACCTCCTCGACCACGCCCAGGAACTCGTGCCCGATCCGCTGCCCGGCCACCCGCTGCGCCACGCCGCGGTAGGCCCACAGGTCGCTGCCGCAGATGCAGGCGTTCACCACCCGGAGCAGCACGTCCGCCGGATGCTGGATCACCGGGTCCGGGACCTCTTCGATCCGGATGTCGTTGGGGCCGTGAATCACGGTGGCACGCATGCGCTGTTCCTTAGCTGAAAGATCTCGACCAGGTGTACGACACCCCCGTCGACCACTCTATTCCGGCCGGTCGGTCGCAACATTCCGGCCGGAGCCCCCCGCCCCGCCCCTTATCCTGTTGGACCATGCAACCGATCCAGCCCGAGACCTACGGAGTGCCGCGGACCGCGCCGGTCCCCGCGCAGCGCTCCGCCGTCCCCACCGGGGGCTTCGCGGTCGTCGACGTCGAGACCACCGGTCTCGGCCGCTCGGACCGCGTCATCTCGGCGGGCGTCTACCAGCTGGACGCGGACGGCGACGTCGTCGACCACTGGTACACCCTGGTCAACCCCCAGCGGGACCCGGGCCCGGTCTGGATCCACGGCCTCACCGCCGAGCTGCTCGCCACCGCCCCGACCTTCCCGCAGATCGCCGACGAGCTCGCCGCCCGTCTGCGGGACCGCGTCCTGGTCGCGCACAACGCGCTCTTCGACTGGAACATGATCTCCCGCGAGTTCTCCCGGGCCGGCCTGCGCGCCCCGGTCGAGCAGCGGCTGTGCACCATGGTCCTCTCCCGCGACCTGCGCCTGCCGCTGCCCAACGGCAAGCTGTCCTCGCTCGCCGCCCACTTCGGCGTCCAGCAGCGCCACGCCCACAACGCCCTGGACGACGCCCGGGTGCTCGCCGAGGCCTTCCGCCCCAGCCTGCGCCTCGCCCGCGACGGCGGCGTGCCGCTGCCGCTCCAGAACTGCGTCGCGGTCACCGACCTCGGCGAGGAGGAGCCGGCCGCCCCGGGCCGCAGCACCTGGACCGGCGCCACGTACCGCCAGGCCAAGAAGCGCCCGCCCTGCCCGTACCCCAACCCGGGGCGCTGGGAGGACGGCAAGCCCCTGGTCCAGGGCATGCGGGTGGCCGTCACCGGCGACACCGCCACCGACCGCGAGGTCCTGGAGGACCGCGCGGTCGAGGCCGGTCTGCACATCGCCACCTCGGTGAGCCGCCTCACCAGCCTGCTGGTCACCAACGAGCCGGACAGCTGGAGCGGCAAGGCCCGCCGGGCCCGCGAGCTCGGCACCCCCGTCGTCGGCGAGGACGCCTTCCTCCAGCTGCTGCGCGAGGTCGCCCCGCACCCCGGTGCGTGAGCCGTTTGTGAGGTCGGCGTACCGTTCCCATGTGTACCGTTTTCTGCTGACCCGACAGTGGCTGATCACCATGCTGGTCGCGCTGCTGCTGATCCCCGCGACGATCAAGCTGGGCTTCTGGCAGCTGCACCGCCACGAGGCACGGGTGGCCCGGAACGAGCTGATCGGTCAGGCCCTCACCGCCGCGCCGGTCCCCTTCGACACCCTGTCGCCGACCCCCGGCTTCGCGGTCCCCAAGGACCTCACCTGGCGCGCGGCGACCGCCACCGGACAGTACGACCCGGCACACGAGTTCGTGGTCCGCAAGCGGACCGACTCCAACGGCAGCATCGGCTACTTCGTGGTGACCCCGTTCCGGCTCGCCGACGGCAAGGGCACCGTCCTGGTCAACCGCGGCTGGGTCGCCTCCGGCGACGGCGCCATCGAGTACCCGCCCGTCCCGGCCGCCCCCACCGGCGATGTCTCCCTCACCGGCCGCCTGCGCGCCGAGGAGACGTACGGCGCCAGCGGCATCAAGGACCGCACCGGCCTGCCCGACCGCCAGTTCAACCTGATCAACACCGACGAGCAGGCCAAGCGGACCGGCGCCCCGCTCCTCGGCGGCTACCTCGAACTCACCGGCACCACCCCCGCCCCGGCCGACCAGCCCCAGCTGATCCCCGAGCCCAACCACTCCGACATCGGCCCGCACATGGCCTACGCCATCCAGTGGTGGCTGTTCACCGCGATGATCCCGGTCGGCGTCTGGGTCCTCGCCCGCCGCGAGGCCAAGGACCGCGCCAAACAGGCCGCCGAAGCCGAGGTCCCGCTCGACGCCGTCCCCGCCTAGAGCACGTCGCCTGGCGCACATCGCCCAGAGCACGTCGCCCAGAGCAGGTCGCCTAAAGCACGTCGTCCAGCTCCCGCAGCAGCCGCGCCTTCGCCCGCGCCCCCACCACCGACCGCACCGGCTGCCCGCCCCGGAACACCATCAGCGTCGGCATCGACAGCACCCCGTACGCCGCCTGCGTCCGCGGATTGTGGTCCACGTCCACGCTCACCACCCGCAGCCGGTGCCCCTCCTCCCGCGCGATGTCCGCCAGCACCGGCGCCATCATCCGGCACGGCGGGCACCAGTCCGCCGTGAAGTCCACCAGCACCGGCCCCTCGGCCCCCAGCACCTCAGCGGCGAACGTCTCGTCCGTCACCGCCGGCACACCCGTGATCTCCACCGTCTACTCCTTCACCAGTTCGCAAACAGGCGGCTCCTGAACGGCGGCCAGCTCGTCCCGCGCCCTCACGGCCCGATCGAACTGCCCCGCCACCTGGGCCCGCACGTCCTGGAGCCGGGCGATGCACTCGTCCAGCTCCCCCAACTTCCGCCGGTACACCTCCAGAGAGGCCGGACAGGAGTCCCCCTCCGGGTGCCCCGCCCGCAGGCACTCCACGAACGGCCTGGTCTCCTCCAGCCCGAACCCGAAGTCCTGCAACATCCGGATCTCCCGCAGCAACCGCAGATCCCCCTCGTCGTACGCCCGGTACCCGTTGCCCGCCCGCCGGGCCGGCAACAACCCCAACTGCTCGTAGTACCGCAACGCCCGCGTGGTCGTCCCCGCCCGCTCCGCCAACTCCCCGATCCGCACGCCGAACCACTCCTCCCGCACTTCCGGCAACGACCGTAAACCTTCCCCCCGGCGTCAACGCCAGCCCCGACCCGTCCCCACTCCCCGACCGGGCAAGATGTCCCCCATGGATCTCGGACTGAAGGACAAGGCCTACATCGTCACCGGCGCCACCCGGGGCCTCGGCCTCGCCGGCGCCCGCGAACTCGCCGCCGACGGCGCCCGGGTGCTCATCAGCGGCCGCACCCGGCAAGCCGTCGACAACGCCGTCGCCGAACTCGAAACTCTCGGAACCGCCCGGGGCCTCGTCGCCGACAACGCCTCCCCCGACACCCCCGAGCGCCTCATCGCCGAGGCCCGGCACCACTTCGGTCGTCTCGACGGCATCCTGATCAGCGTCGGCGGCCCCCAGGCCGGCCCCGTCGAGACCACCCCCGAGGACGCGTGGCGCGACGCCTTCGAGTCCGTCTTCCTCGGTGCCCTCCGGCTCGCCCGCGCCACCGCCGCCGCGCTCACCGACGGCGGTGTGATCGCCTTCGTGCTCTCCAGCTCGGTCCGCCAGCCGATTCCCGGTCTGGGCATCTCCAACGGCCTGCGTCCGGGTCTCGCCATGGCCGCCAAGGCCCTCGCCGACGAGCTCGGCCCCCGCGGCATCCGCGTGGTCGGTCTGCTCCCGGCCCGGATCGACACCGACCGGGTCCGCGAGCTCGACGGCCTCGCCGACGACCCCGACGCCGCCCGCGCCCGGGCCAGCGCCGCCATCCCGCTGGGCCGCTACGGCACCCCCGAGGAGTTCGGCAAGGTCGCCGCGTTCCTGCTCTCCCCCGCCGCCTCCTACCTGACCGGCGTCATGATCCCCGTCGACGGCGGCGCCCTCCGCACCCTCTGACTCCCGCCTCCACTCTCGATCGCTCGGCCCTGACCGTTCCTGGACTACTCCACCCGCGACCGGCTCCGCCCCCGCCGCCCCCGTCGGCCACGTCCGTGCCGCGGCTCGGCGGGGGCCGCCTGCAGGACCCTGATCCGCAGATCGGCCGGCAGCGCCGCCAGCCGCAGGCTCCCGCAGGCGTCCGTCCGAGGCCCGTCCTCGAAGTGCTCCACCAGCGCGGCCGGATCCCCGCCCGGCCGCAACCGCACCGCACCGCGCAGCTGCGGATGCCTCGGCGCCCGCACCAACCGCACCCCGGCCCGCTCGACCTGTGGCAGCACCACCGTCCGGTTCTCCAACGCCTCCTCCAGTGCCCGCGCACCGACCCGCAGTCGAAGCCCGCCCGCCCCCGGCGTCGGCACCTCGATGCTCGACAGCCCCGTGCGCCTCAGCTGCGCCACCAGCCACCACACCATCCCCGCCACCAGCACGGTCAGTCCGCCGATCACCGTCGGCCACCACCACGCCGACGCCACCCACTGCCCCCGCGAACGCGCGCTGACCACCGGCTGGTCGGGCGAGGTGAGCGGCCACCAGTCCGGTGGATGCACGCCCAGCCTCCGGTACAGGTCGAGCCCGCCCGCCAGCACCAGCACCCCGACCCCCAGCAGTACCGCCCCCACCACCCCCAGCAGCACCCGGTTGACGACCGTCCGCCTCACCCCGCCACCCCCGCACCGCCGGCCGTTCCGGCTCCCGTACCGGCACCGGGGTCACCGGCACCCGGGTCCGACCCTCCGGCCGGTTCCTCCCCCACCACACGCGCGGTCCCCCGCGCCGCCCGCACGTCCAGCCGCATCGGCCGTCCCAGCCCCACGCGTCCCAGCTCGTCCCGCAACTGCCGCTGCACCAACGCCGGCTCCGCCGTCCCCGCCAACGAGATCCGGATCCGCCGCCGCCCGACCCGGATCCGCAGGTGGTCGATCCCGTCCAGTCCGGCCGCCCGGTCCGTCAGCAGGTGCCCGACCCCGGCCCGGTCGATGGCCGCGCTCGTCCCCCCGTACGGCCGCAGTACGAGCCAGCGCCGCAATCCGGGCGCGACGGCCAGCCACAGCAGCCACCCGCCGAGCAGGGTCGCCGCTCCGGCCCCCACCAGGACCGCCAGGTCGTCGAGGTGCCGCGTCGCCAGCTCGTCCGCGATCTGCGCCCGCCACCGCCGGGCCGGCTGCCCCACCCGCACCGCGATCACGTCGTACAGCAGCGCCCCCGCCACCACCAGCACCGCCGTCGCCACCAGCGCCGCCGCAGCCGTACGGGGCGCCCGCGGCCGTCGCACCTTGTCCGCCCGAAGCTCCGATGCCGCCCCCTGCACCTCCTCCGGTCCCTGCGCCCCCTCCGCCTCAGGGGCCTGCGCGCTCACGAAGCGCCCCCCCGTCACCAACTTCTCGACCACGACGACCACTTCCGAGACCCTGACCCCGGTCAGCCCCGCCACCCGCTCGGCGATCCGCGCCCGCACCGCCCCGGCCAGCGTCGCGACGTCCGAGGGGAACGGCAGCTCAAGAGCCACCCGGACCCGCACCGTGCTCCCCGGTACGGTCACCGAGACGTGCGGCGGCGCCCCCTTCGCCCGCCCGGCGGGCCAGGCCTCGGCCAGCACCTCCCGGGTGGCCCGAGCCGCGATCCCGGCGTACACCCGGTCGGCGATCCGAAGCCGACCCCGACGCCCTGGCACGGACCCGGCCCCCGAAGCCGACCCCGACCCCGACCCCGAAACAGAACCCGAACCCGAACCGTGACCGGGCCCCGAGCCCGACCCGGAACGGGAGACCACGACCGGAACCGACACGGGGCCCGTCATCAGCGGCGCCGGTCGCGGCCGCGGAGCAGGTCCCCGAGGTCGCCCAGCTCGATGTCGCCCTCCAGCAGGCGTCCGATCACGAAGCCGACCAGCCCGAGCACGGCCACCAGCAGGAAGGCCGCGAACCCGCCGAAGTACCCGGCGAAGCCGAGGGCCATGCCCACCACCAGGCCGACGATGGCCAGGTTCATCCGCTACTCCCTCGTTTCCCGCTACTCCGTCGGGCCCGACGCCCCCGGCCTGCCGCCGAACGCGCTACTTGAGCTTCGGCCGCTGCCCGGACGGCGCCACCGGCTCCTCTTCCTCCTCGAACTCCGGTTCGTCCGGGAGGTGGACGTCGTTGACCGCGATGTTGACCTCGACGACCTCCAGGCCGGTCATCCGTTCGACCGCGTTGACGATGTTCTCCCGCACCTGGCGGGCGAGTTCGGGAATGACCACGCCGTACTCGACCACCAGGGCGATGTCGATCGCGGTCTGCTTCTCGCCGACCTCGGCCTTGATGCCCCGCCCGACGCTGGGCTTGCCGCCGGGCACCCGGTCCCGCATCGCGCCGAAGGTCCGGGCCAGGCCGGACCCGAGCGCGTGGATTCCGGCGACCTCGCGGGCCGCCATGCCGGCGATCTTCTCCACCACGCCGACGGCCAGCGCGGTGCGGCCGCGCTCCCCCACCGGCTTGGCACCGCCGCCGGCACCCGGCGGACCGGGGTTCGGGGCGCTGCCACCACCGGTGTGCTTGTGCATGGTCGCGGGCGTCGGAGTGTCAGGCATGGGCGCTTCTCCCGTCGTACGGCACCAGCTATATCGCAAACCTCCCCAACTCTGGCATTTCGCCACGGTCCCCGCCCCCCGAGCGTCGGCAGCCCACCCCGACGCCCGCCCCTGCGCGAGAGATTCCGTCCCCCACGCGGGAGGCCCACCGGGAGACCCACCCGGGAGACCCGCGCGAAAGACCCCGCACAGGAGAAAAGGGCCCGGCCCCGGGGAAGTCCCCCGGGGCCGGGCCCTGCGCCGTCGCCGTTCGGTCAGTCGCCGATCCCGGCGAGCTCCCGCAGTCGGCGGGCCTGCGCCGCCCGTTCGGCCGAACGCTGCTCGTCGAAGGAGCGCCCGGCGGCCCCCTGCAGCAGGGCCTTGGTCTCGATCACCGCCCCGCGCGGAGCGGCCAGCAGGGCCGCCGCGAGGTCGCGGGCGGCCGCCTCCAGGTCCTCGCCCGACACGGCGAGGTTGGCCAGCCCGATCGCGGCGGCCTCCTCGGCACCCACCCAGCGGCCGGTCGCGCAGATCTCCAGTGCCCGCGCGTAGCCGACGAGCTCGGTGAGCGGCTTGGTGCCGGCCAGGTCCGGAACGAGGCCCAGCGAGGTCTCCTTCATCGCGAACTGGACGTCCTCGGCGACCACCCGCAGGTCGCAGCCGAGGGCCAGCTGGAAGCCCGCGCCGACGGCGTGGCCCTGGACCGCCGCGATGGAGATCAGGTCCGGACGGCGCCACCAGGTGAAGGCCTCCTGGTACGAGGCGATGGCGTCGTCCAGCTCACGGTCGGTGGAGGCGGCGAGCTGGAGGAAGGTGGGCTCGCCCGGGATGCCCTCGGGGGTGAACATGGCCCGGTCCAGCCCGGCGGAGAAGGAGACCCCCTCCGCGCGCAGCAGCACCACCCGGACGCTGCCGGGCAGCTCGCGGCCGGCCTCGGTGAGGGCGCGCCAGAGCGCGGGCGACTGGGCATTGCGCCGCTTGGGTCGGCACAGGGTGACGACGGCGAGTTCGCCCTCGATCTCCAGGCGGACGCCGTCCCGCTCCCAGCTCGGGGCCTGCGGGTCGATGGCGGGAGCGGTCATGCGGGGACCTCCGGTGGCGAGGGACTTGGCTACCGGAGAGTAACAAAACTCGACGCGCCTGGGCAGGGGCCCCGACCCGGAGAGATCGACGGGGCCTGCGGCACTCCGCGACGCCCCGCGAGGCGCGAATGCGAGGCAAGGCGAGGCGAAGGGCGAAAGGGAAATGAACGGTATTGAAGAATGGGGGAAGGACCTCACCCCGGACATGACGATCGGCGGCCGGCCCGCACGGCTCGAGGGCGGACGCCCAGCTGACGGTCAGCTGTCGTCTCCTCGGCCGGCACCCTGCCGCCGCGTCATCCAGCCACTGGCTGACGAACCGTCAGGAACCGGCCCCGGCAGTCGCCTTGTTCTTGCCCCGCGTGGCACCGCCGCGGCCCCGGAGAATCACTCCGGACTCGCTCAGCATCCGGTGCACAAAGCCGTACGAACGACCGGTCTCCTCCGCGAGAGCGCGAATGCTCGCCCCGGAGTCGTACTTCTTCTTGAGATCGGCCGCGAGCTTCTCACGCGCGGCACCGGTCACCCGGCTGCCCTTTTTCAGAGTCTCGGCCACCCGTGCCTCCTCGTAGCGTTGCTCGGTCAGATTCCCATGATCACCCATCCACCGCGTCCTGGCCACCCATTCGACAAGGTCGATGTCGGAAATGCGTGGTCCTTCGGTGGTGATCCGAGCGCATCAGGGCGCTCACGCAGAGTGCACGCCCCCTGGCGGATCCGGCCGTTCGCCGAGAAAGGGCTGATCAGCAACGTCGGCCCGACCACGATCGAGTGGCGGGCCGACGGAAAGTCCTTAAACGGAATCCGGGTCTACTTCATTCCCGGACACGCCGAAAGGACTAGATATTCTCATCCGAAAAGCGGATCTCGCGTCTACTTCCGGTCAGGCCAAGGAGACCAGATCGGCGTAGGACGGGTTCCAGAGGTCCTCCACGCCGTCCGGCAGCAGGATGATCCGCTCCGGGTCGAGCGCCTCGACCGCGCCCTCGTCGTGGGTGACCAGCACGACCGCGCCGGAGAACTCGCGCAGCGCGCCCAGGATCTCCTCGCGGCTGGCCGGGTCGAGGTTGTTGGTGGGCTCGTCGAGCAGCAGCACGTTGGCGGAGGAGACCACCAGGGTGGCCAGCGCCAGACGGGTCTTCTCACCGCCGGAGAGCACCCCGGCCGGCTTGTCGACGTCGTCGCCGGAGAACAGGAAGGAACCGAGGATCTTGCGGATCTGCACCAGGTCGGTGTCGGGCGCGGCCGAGCGCATGTTCTCCAGCACGCTGCGGTCCGGGTCGAGCGTCTCGTGCTCCTGGGCGTAGTAGCCGATCTTCAGGCCGTGGCCCGGGATCACCTCGCCGGTGTCCGGTTGCTCCACCCCGGCCAGCATCCGCAGCAGGGTGGTCTTGCCGGCGCCGTTGAAGCCCAGCACGACGACCCGGGAACCGCGGTCGATCGCCAGGTCGACGTCGGTGAAGATCTCCAGCGAGCCGTAGGACTTGGACAGGCCGCTGGCGGTCAGCGGGGTCTTGCCGCAGGGGGCCGGCTCCGGGAAGCGCAGCTTGGCGACCTTGTCGTTCACCCGGACCTGCTCCAGCCCGGAGAGCAGCTTGTCGGCGCGGCGGGCCATGTTCTGCGCGGCCACCGTCTTGGTCGCCTTGGCCCGCATCTTGTCGGCCTGGGCGTTGAGGGTCGCGGCCTTCTTCTCGGCGTTGGCCCGCTCGCGCTTGCGGCGCTTCTCGTCGTCCTCGCGCTGCTGCTGGTACTGCTTCCAGCCCATGTTGTAGACGTCGATGCAGGAGCGGTTCGCGTCCAGGTAGAAGACCTTGTTGACGACCGTCTCGACCAGGTCGACATCGTGCGAGATGACGATGAAGCCGCCCTTGTAGGTCTTCAGGAAGTCCCGCAGCCAGACGATCGAGTCCGCGTCCAGGTGGTTGGTGGGCTCGTCGAGGAGCAGCACGTCGGAGTCCGAGAAGAGGATCCGGGCCAGCTCGACCCGGCGGCGCTGACCGCCGGAGAGGGTGTGCAGCGGCTGGCCGAGGATGCGGTCCGGCAGGCCCAGCGCGGCGGCGATGGTGGCGGCCTCGGCCTCGGCGGCGTACCCGCCCTTGGTGAGGAACTCGGTCTCCAGCCGGGCGTACTTCTTCATCGCGTTGTCCCGGGTGGCGCCCTTGCCGTTGGCCATCCGCTCCTCGTTCTCGCGCATCTTCTTCAGCACGGTGTCGAGGCCGCGGGCGGAGAGGATGCGGTCCTTGGCGAGGACCTCCAGGTCACCGGTGCGCGGGTCCTGCGGGAGGTAGCCGACCTCGCCCGAACGGGTGACGGTACCGGCGGCGGGCAGGCCCTCGCCCGCCAGCACCTTGGTGAGCGTGGTCTTGCCGGCGCCGTTGCGGCCGACCAGACCGATCCGGTCGCCGGCGGCGACCTTGAAGTTCGCGGACTCGATCAGGATCCGGGCACCGGCACGCAGTTCGAGGGCGTTGGCGGAAATCATGGCTGAGAGCTGCTCCTGGGACGTGGGCGGGCGGCCGGGCAGGACTGACCCGGGGCCGGGTTGGCGTGAGGGGGACTTCATCGGCGGTCGGCGCGGCCCTCCTGGCGCCGCCGCCCGCTATTGCCCGGAGAAAATAGCCATGGCGGCAAGTCTACCGGGCCCCGTGTCACCCTCGGAGGCGTACCGGCCCGGGGTATCCGGCGGCCTGCCGCCCGCCGGTTCCGGGGCCGAAGGCCGTCGTCCGCGGGTCGTCCCCGCTACTGCGGCTGCGCGCCCGACCGGTCCCCCGCGGGCGCTCCGGTGGCCGCCTGGGCGTCCGGCACCGTACCGGTGGCCACTGGGGCGTCCGGCGCGGTACCGGTGGCCGACGGGTCGCCGGCGGCCGGGTTGGCCGGCAGGTCGCCCACAGCCGGGTTCACCGACGGGTCCGCAGCGCAGCCGCCCTGCGGACGGACCGCCGCGAACGGCGCGTCCACGCTGCCGCAGGCCGTCTCGGGCGCGGCCGCCTTGGTGTCGAACACCTTGGGCGGGACGATCGGGCCGTCGGTGATCTCCACCCGGCTGCGGTCCAGCACCTTGACCGTGGCGGTCGGACCGGCGTTCATCGACCAGCCGTTGCTGTCCAGCCGGTAGCCGGTGATGCCGCCGGAGACGGCCTGCCCGCTGCTGTTGCTGCAGGTGCGCGGGATGAGCACGGCGTAGTCGGTGTGGACGGCGCGCAGCGGGTCGTAGACGCAGTTGCCGGAGGGCTTGTCGTTGTAGCGCAGGTCGCCGTCGGCGTCGCGCAGGCCCATGGTCAGGTTCGGGGTGACCAGGGCCAGCCAGGGCGAGCCGTCCCGCTGGACGGTGTGCAGCGCGGCCGCGGCCCGCTGCTTGGCGAGCGCCTTGCGCTGGGCGTCGGTCCGCTTGTCGGCGCCGGGCTCGCCGTCGCCGTGCAGCCAGTCGGCCAGGCCCGGCACCGCGCGGTGCCAGCGCACCTCGTGGTCGCCCGGGCGCACCGAGGTGACCATGCCGTCGTCCCAGACCACGATCGCGTTGTCGCCGGCCATCGCCAGGTAGAGCGCCTCGGCGCCCTCGCGGCGGTAGGACCAGGCCTGCTCGCCGGTCCGCTTGTGGAAGGCCTCCAGGCCGGGGCCCACCCGCAGGTCGAGGTCGGCCGAGCTGAGCGACTCGGAGTTCACCGGCGTCGCCCCCGCGTCGCCCGGTCCCGCGACCCGGTCGCCGAACGGCACCGGCTTGTTCGCGTGCGCCGCCGCTCCGGCCGCAAGGACCAGCACCACCGCCGAGGCAGGCAGGATCGAGCGGGGGGTCAGTACACGCAGCGGCTTCCAGGACACGGCCGGAGCGTACCTTTCACCGGGCACGCGAGTCAGCCCGGTTCCGCCGTCGCCGTGTCCCGCCGGGCGCCCGCCCGGCCCCGCGCGCCCTTCCCGCACGTCCACCCGCCCACCTGCGCCGTCGGCGTTCCGGCCGCCGCGCCGGGCGTTGCGGAGCGGGCCGCGGGGGCCCGACAGGACCGTTACCAAGCTGATACATGACCGCGGGTCGCCGGTCTTTGCGGCAGACGGCGTTCGATCGGCGCCCACTTTAGGGTGACATTCGGCTTTTTCGTCCCCCTTCGGGCCTACTGTCGGCGAGCGGGGCGCCACGGTCCGTCCACGCCGAGACCGTGCGCCCCGCCCACGCGACGTCCGGAGGAGAGCACCATGCGAATCGGCCGCCTGACGCTGGCCGCCGCCACCCTGCTGCTGATGGCCACGGCCAGCGTCCCGGCCGGGACGCCGTTCAGCCAGACCGAACGGCACACCCTCTCCTCGGACGCCATCGAGCCCCGCGGCGCGGCCCCCCGCCCGCCGGTCCAGCGGCCGAACCACGAGCCGCCGTTCGGTGCCTTCGTCGGTTCCTGGGACGACTACATCCCGCAGATCGGCCGGTACGCGCAGTGGCTGGGCGACGCGAACATGCAGGTCGGCCACACCTATCTGGCGGGCAACGGCTGGAGCGACATCGAGGGCGAGCCGATGGTGCTCGGGCTGTGGTCGCAGTGGCGGCAGGCCGATCCGTCCCGGCTGCTGGTGCTCGGGGTGCCGATGCTGGTGCCCAGCGAGGCGAAGGTGCCGGACGGCGAGGTCGCGGACCTGCTGGCCCAGGGGGCGCGCGGGGACTTCGACGGGCACTTCCTCAAGCTCGCGCGCCGGCTGGTCGCGCTGGGCGGCGCGGACACCGTGCTCACGCTCGGCTGGGAGATGAACGGCACCACCTACACCCACCGCTGCAAGCCCGACCCGGCCGCGTGGAAGACGTACTGGCGGCGGATCGTCAGGGTGATGCGCTCGGTGCCCGGGCAGCGGTTCCGCTTCGACTTCGCCCCCAGCCGGGGCCTGGATGCCGTCCCGTGGACCAAGTGCTACCCCGGTGACGACGTGGTCGACATCATCGGCATGGACAACTACGACCAGCCGGCGGGCGGCACCTTCGACGACTACGTGCGCGAGCCGTACGGCCTCCAGGACCAGGTGGAGTTCGCCGCCAAGCGCGGCAAGCCGGTCTCGTACCCGGAGTGGGGGCTGTTCCGCAACGGCGACAACCCCGAGTTCGTGCAGCGGATGGTCGACTGGATCCGCACCCACGACACCGCCTACCAGACCGTCACCGACTACTGTCCGCACGGCTTCTTCCAGTGCGAGCGCAATCCTCGCTCGGCGGCCACGTTCAAACAGCTGATGTCCGGTTCGAAGGGGGCGCCGACGCCGGCACCGGCGGAGGCACCGGCGCCGACGGCCACCCCGGCGGAGGACGTGCCCGCGGCGCCGGGCCCGCCCGCCGTGCCGGCCGCGCCCGCCGTGCCCGGGGGCAGCACCGCGCCGAGCAGGACGGCGAGCCCGTCGGCCCGTCCGGCGAAGGGCAAGTCGACGGGACGGCCGACGGGCGCGCCGCACGCCCGGCACTGAGCGCTCAGCTGCGGCGGCGGGCCAGCAGCGCTTCCTTGAGCCGGGGGAAGCGGGTGCGCAGCTGGTGCGCCGCCGCCTGCCGGGCCCGCACCGCCCCGGCGCGGACGGCCGCTGCCGGCGCCGCCCCCGCCGGACCGAGCAGCAGCCGGTGGTTGGACAGCTGGTCCGGCCGCCAGCGCTGCTTGTACGGCTCCTGGCCGCGCAGCAGGCCGAGCACCGGGACGCCCGCGCCGACCGTCTCGTCCAACGCCGCGCTGAACAGCAGCCCGGCGATGTCCAGCCGCTCGCGCAGCACCGGGTGCGCCCCGTACATGTACAGGCCGCCGAAGGACGGACAGAGCAGCAGCAGGTTCACCGCGACCAGCTGGCCGTCCAGGTGGAACTGGTGGACGGTGGCCCTGCCGGAGGCGACCAGTCCGGTGGTGGACTCGGTCAGGTGGCTCGCGAACCGCTCGGTGCGGTGCTCGGGCGTGACGCCGCGCGCCTGCCACTGCATGAAGTGCAGCCGCAGCAGCCCGTCCAGCGCCTGCGGCACCTCGGCCGCCGGGGTGGAGCGGACCGTCACCCCGGCCTCGGCGATCTTGCGGAGCTTCACCCGGCTGCGCTGGGCGGTCTTGCCGGGCACCCGCTTGAGCAGCCGGTCCATCGGGACGGCCGGCAGGTACTGGCAGAGCGAGTCCCGGTAGCGGCGGCGGCTGCCGCTCCAGTGCGCGTACACCCGCTGCACCGCCGCCTCGGGGTGCACCTCGCGCAGTTCCAGCCAGTGCCAGGGGCGGGTGAGCGGGAGCGCGGCGGCGAACTCGGCGGCCGCCCGGTCCGCGCACTCGTCGTCGAGCAGGACGTCGGTGTAGTCGACCAGTCCGCCGCCGAGGCCGGTCAGGCCGCCGAACGGTCCGCCGCGGCGCACGAAGGCGCCCGCGCCGACCAGCCGGCCGTCCCGGCGGACCAGCACCACGAGCAGGCTGCCCGGGCGGCCGTAGTGGCGCCACCAGGAGCGCTGCCAGTCAGCGGCCTGGAAGAAGGTGGCGGTCCGGCAGCGGCCGGCCAGGTCGTCCCACTCCTCGGCGAGGACGTCCAGGGCGTCGTCCTCGCCGAGGAGCTCGGTGGTCCAGGCCGGCGCCGTCGCCCGGGCGGGCAGGCTGCTCCTGCGGGTCTCGGTGCTCATCGTCCGCTCCCGGCCGGCGCCTTGGCCCGGGTGGCGGGCCGGTCCTCGACGGCGGGGGCCTGCTGCTCGACGGCGGAGGGCTGTTCCTCCACCGCGGGCGTCCGGTCCTCGGCCGGGGGCTGCTCCGCCGCCGCGGCCCCGGCGCCGGGCTTCCTGCCGGGCTTCCCGACGGTCTTCTTCTCGGCCTTCGTGCTCCCCTTCTTCACGCTCTCGGCCGTCACGCTCCCGGCCGTCACGTTCCCGGCCTTCACGTTCCCGGCCGCCACGCTCCCGGCCTTCACGCTCCCGGCCTTCACCCCTTCGGCCTCGGCACCGGCGTCGGCACCGGGCGCGGAGTCGCCACCGGACTCGGTCCTGGCCTTGGCCGGCTCCTCTCGGCGCGGGCGCGGCGTCGTCGGGACCGCCACCGGCGCGGAGGCGGCGGGGGTCTCCGATCCCTGCGCGGCCTGTGCGGCCTGCGCCGCCTGCGATGCCCGCGCGGCCCGCAGCACCCGCGGCATCTCGGGACTCCCGGCGGCCTCCGGCGTCCCCGCGCCGCCCCGGCGTCGGTTCATCATCACCAGGGCGCCCAGCAGCAGCCCGGCCGCGCCGCCGACCGCGACGTCCAGCTTCCCGGAGGGCGTGGTCGGCCTGTCCGGCGCGGCGGCCGGGGACAGCGTCACCAGCCGGACGTTGGTGTCCTTGCTGCTGGTGTTGGCGAAGGCGACCAGCGAGCGGGCCACCGCGTCGGCGGTCCGGGCGGCCTCCTGGGGGCGCCGCCCGGTGCCGGTGAGCTCGATCATCGGGGCGTCCGGCGAGGTCGTCCCGTGCACCAGGGACTCCAGCTCGGACCGGGTGTGGCCGGTCTCCGCGGCCGCGACCGCGAGCACCTGCGGCTGACCGGCCAGCCGGCCGTACGCCTGGGCGAAGTTGGTGGCGATCGCGGCTTCCCCGGGGTTCTGCGCGACCACGAGGACGTAGGCGTTGGCGGCGTACGACGGCGGCGAGACGACGGCGTACCCGGCGCCGGCCGCGGCGCCCAGCGGTACCGCCAGCACCACCGGCCACCAGCGGCGGACCAGGCGACGGGCGCTTCGGCGCGGTGTGGTCATGGGTCTTGCTCCTTGGGTCTGGTACGGCGGTTCCGGCGGTGGCGGGCGGTCAGACGCGGGCCAGCCGGTCGTAGAGGGCGCCCAGGTCGGCGGCGACCCGGGCGATGTCGTAGTGGCCGACGGCCGGGGGGTGCGGCAGCGGGTCGGCGATGTGCCCGCTGAGCGGCCGCAGGTCGCGCAGCGCGGCGGTGTAGGCGGCGGGCTCGGAGGGGATGCGGCGGGCCTGCGGCGCGGCGCTGGGCGGCAGTTCGTCGAGCGCCGGGCAGGCGCTGTGGCGCACCGGCAGCCCGGCCGCGAGGCCCTCCAGGACGCCGAGGCCGAAGGTCTCCGCGGTGGAGGGGGCGGCCAGCACGTCCAGGGCGGCCAGCAGTTCGGGCACGTCGTCGCGCTCGCCGGTGAGCACCAGTCGCTCCCGCACGCCGAGCTCCTCGGCCCGGCGCTCCAGCGCGGCGCGTTCCGGGCCCTCGCCGACCAGCACCAGCCGGGTGGCCGGGTCGAGCCCGGGCAGCGCCTCGACCAGCACCTCGAAGCGCTTGCCGGGCACCAGCCGGCCCACCCCGCCGACCGCCCAACTCCCCTGCGGCAGACCGATTTCGGCCCGCACCCGACGGCGGGCGGCGGCCCGTTCGGCGGGCGGGAGGCGGTAGCGGGAGGTGTCGATGCCGTTCGGGATCAGCTCGATCCGGGCCGGCGGGACGCCCCAGGAACGCAGTGTCTGGGCGACCTGCCGGGAGACCGCGACGGTGGTGCTGCCGAGCCGTTCGGCCGCCAGGTAGAGGCCCTTGACGCCCCGGGTGACCGGGCGGCCCTCGATCACCCCGGCGTGCAGCGAGTGCTCGGTGGAGACCACCGCGCGCACCCCGGCCAGCCGGGCGGCCAGCCGGCCGTACAGCTGCGCCCGGTAGAGGTGGGTGTGCACCAGGTCGTAGTGGCCGGCCCGGACCAGCCGGACCAGCCGGGGCAGCGCGCCGAGGTCCCGGTTGCCGCGCATGCCGAGGTGGTGGACGGTGACGCCGTCGGAGCGCAGCGCGGCGGCGACCGCGCCCGGGTTGGTCAGGGCGAGCACCTCGCACTGCTGGTGCGCCGGCAGGTGTCGCAGCAGCAGGTGGAGCTGGCGCTCGGCGCCGCCGGCGGCCAGTCCGGTGACGATGTGCAGCACCCTCATGGCCGCGGCTCCCGGCGGGCCTGGCGCAGTTCGGTGACGGCGTCGCGCAGCCGGTGCCGGCCCTGCTTGGCCCGCAGCCGCCAGGCGCCGTCGCGGTCGCCGACGTAGCAGCGGGGCAGGGCGAAGCGGCCGGTGAGCGGGGAGTGCGCGATGGCGCAGGCGTGGTCGTACCCGGCGTCGCGCACCGCCAGGGCGGCGGGCAGGTCGACGGCGCCGTACGGGTAGCAGAACCCGGTGACCGGGCCGCCGACGGCCTCCTCCAGCAGGCGTCGGCTCTCCCGGGCCTGGACGGCGAGGGCCTCGGCGGGCAGGCCGGGCAGCGCCCGGTGGCCGAGGCCGTGCGAGCCGATCTCCCAGCCCGCGGCGGCGAGTTCGGTGACCTCCTGGACGGTGAGCAGCTTCTTGCGCGGGCCCTCGGTGTCCCAGTCGTTGTCCCGGCCGAGCAGGTCGGCGACCACGTACGCGGTGGCGGTGAAGCCGTACGCCCGGAGGATCGGCACCGCGTACCGGGCGAAGTCGGCGTAGCCGTCGTCGAAGGTGAGGCCGACCAGCCTGTCGTCCCGGCCGAGGGCGCGGGCCCGCAGCAGCTCGCGGACGGAGACGCCGCGCCGGCCGCACCGGTGCAGCCAGGCGATCTGTTCGGCGAACCGCTCGGGGCTGACGGTGAGCCGGTAGGGGTCCTCCGTCTCGACCGCCACCGAGTGGTACATCAGGATCCACGGGGAGGCGGAGCCGGGGATCGGCGGTTCGCCGACCGGGTGGCGGCTCCTGGGCAGTCGTGCCCGGTGCGGCGGTGCGCTGCTGACGCCCGCCCGGGCGGAACGGACGGTGCCCCGTTCATTGTCCATCGGGACGCTTCCCTTCTTCGGCGGCGGTTGGCGGGTTCCGGACGGGCCCCAGCGCCCGGGCGACGGCGAGGACCGGGCCGCGCACCTCGCGGGCGCCGAGCCCGGTGCCGAGGGCCGCGAAGGCCAGCACGACGGTGAGGCCCCCGAGGAGGGTCGAGAGCAGGGGGTCGGCGGTCGGTCCGGCGACGGCGGCGCCGAGCACGGCGGCCCCGGCGGCGGCGGCCACCAGCCGGCCGTGGCCGCCGAGCACCCGGCGCAGCCGCAGCGGGATGCCCCGCAGCACCAGGCCGTGCAGCAGCAGGGCGGCGGCGGCGGTGATGCCGGCCGCGTTGCCGGCGGCCAGCCCCAGGGCGCCGAAGCGGGGTGTGGCGAGCAGGCCGGTGGCGACGGTGACGCCGAGGCCGAGCACCATCGCGGCGGCCGGGTACCAGTCCAGCAGCCGGCGGCGGCCGTCCTCGCTGCCCGGGTCGTCGGCCCGGCGGACCACCGGGCGCAGCGAGAAGTAGGGGCGGATCATCACGCCGGTCAGTGCCTGGGCGGGCAGGCCGAAGCTGTACACCCGGATCACGTCGGCGGTGGCGGCGGTGTCGTGCGGGCCGAAGGCGCCGCGTTCGAACAGCAGCGAGACCGCCGAGGGGGCGCAGGCCATCAGGAAGGCGGTGCCGAGCAGGACGACGGCCGCCGCCTGGCCGAGGTCCTTCTCCACCCGGTCGCGGGCGGCGGTGAGGTCCCCGGCGGCGAGCGCCCGGGCGACCAGCGGGAAGGTGACGGTGCAGATCAGGAGACCCGCCGTCATGGCGAGCTGGGAGACCTTGGCGGCGTAGTTGAGGTGCGAGATGGTGCCGGGCGGCAGCGCCGAGCCGAGGTAGCGCTCGACGAAGACCTGCGACTGGCGGGTGAGGGTGAAGGCGGCCACCGGCAGCAGGGCCAGCGGCATCAGCACCAGGGCCCGGCGCGAGCGGCGGCCGCGGCCGGTGTCGGGCGGGCCCTGGCGCAGCCGACGCAGGAAGGGGCCGACCAGCAGACCGACCATCAGCAGGCTGCCGGCCGCGACGCCGAGGGCGGCGGAGCGCACCCCGAGGTAGGCGTGGAGGCAGAGCAGGACGGCGAGGATGCCGAGGTTGTAGGCGACGTAGATGCCGGCCGGGGCGGGGAAGCGGTGGTGGGCGCGCAGCGCGGCGGCCAGGTAGCCGGCCACGCCGAAGGGCAGCACGGTGATCGCGGTGATCCGGGTGCAGGTGACGGCCAGGGCGGGGTCGGTGAGGCCGGGGGCGAGCAGGTCGACCAGTTCCGGGGCGCCCAGGACGACGGCCAGGGCGAGGCCGCCGAGCGCGATCAGCAGCCAGGGCAGGGTGGCGCGGACCAGTTGGCGGACCGGGTCGGGGGCGTCCGGGTCCTCCTCGCGCAGCACCAGGGCGAGGGCGAAGGCCGGCACCATGAGGAAGGACATGGCGTCCTCGATCAGCAGCGGTGCGGCGGTCTCGGGGACGGTCCAGGCGACCAGGAAGGCGTCGGTGCCCTGGTTGGCGCCGAAGTAGCGGGCCAGCAGGAGGTCACGCAGCAGGCCGAGGCCGGAGCCGGCGGCGCTGAGGACGGCGGTGATGCCGAAGGCCTTGGCGAGGAAGCCGCGCCGGGGGGCCGGGTGGGGCTCGGCGGGCGGGTCCTCGCCGGTGGCGCCGCGGGGGGCCGGGAGGGAGGGGACGACGGCGGCGGGCGGGTCGGTGGTCACCGGGCCGCTCCGGTGGCCACCGGGCCGGTGGCGGGACGTTCGGGTCGGTGGGCGGCCGCGCGGGCGGCGAGGCCGAGGACGACGGAGGTCAGCACGGTGGTGGCGCCGCCGATGTCCGCGTACAGGAAGTCGACCAGCACCCAGGTGAGCAGGGCGAGTGCGGCGAGCCCGGGGCCGTGGCGGTGGCGCAGGCAGCCGGTCAGCAGGGCGAGGAAGAGCGCGGCGTAGGCGGTGATGCCGATCAGGCCCTGCTCGCTGAGCACCAGGAGGTACATGTTGTGCGGGGAGAGCAGCGGTTCGCGCTGGAAGCCGATGGTGGCGTCGGCGGCGTCGCTGCCGGAGGACAGCCGCAGCGGGGCGTGGCTGTCGCGCAGTTGCTGGAAGGCCTTGGGTCCGGCGCCGTGCACGGGGTGGTCCTGCCAGATCCGTCCGGCGGTGGACCACAGGTCGTACCGGTCGGAGACGGACTGGTCGGGGGCGGCGGAGACGGTGCCGATCGAGCTGAGCCGCTTGGTGACGCCGGAGCCGCCGAGGCCGAGGCCGCCGACCAGGACGACCGCGGCGGCCAGGCCGAGGACCGCGGCGCGCACCAGCAGCCGGGCGTCGACGCGCAGCAGCAGCACGGTGGCGGCGAGGCCGGTGGCGATCCAGCTGCCGCGGCTGAAGGAGACGGCGAGCGGGAGGGCGAGGAAGGCGGCGGCGGCGAACATGGCGCGGCGCAGCCGGGCGTTGCCGTCGGGGCCGCGCTCGGCGAGGCCGAGCGCGAGGGCGGCGAGCAGCCCGTAGCTGACCACGCTGGACATCGCCATGATGTCGAGGGCGCCGAAGGTGCCGACGGCCCGGATCGGCTGGCCGGTGTAGGAGGCGCCGGTGTGGGTGAGGTACTGCTTGGCGCCGACCGCGCCCTGGATCAGTGCGGCGAGCACGAAGGAGCCGAGGACCAGGCGCTGGTCGGTGCGGTCGCGCAGGGAGCAGAGGACGGCGGCGGGGACCAGGACGAACACCTGGGTGAGGCGGACGAAGCCGGTGGCGCTCGCGGCGGGGTCGATCGAGCCGACGGTGGCGACGGCGGCGGCGACCACGACCGCGCCGAACAGGGCGCAGGCGGTGCGGCTGATCGCGGGCAGGCGTCCGCGCAGCAGGTCGAGCGCGGTGAGGGCGACCAGGGCCAGCGAGGCGAGGTCGGCGGCGGTGATGTGGAAGGCGGCGGCGACGTCCTTCTGCCCGGTGGGCACGCAGACCAGCAGGACGGTGGCGGCGGCCAGCGGGCTGGTGCGCTGCGCGAGCGCGGGCAGGGCCCCGCGTAAGACCGTGCGGTGGAGGGCGGGGAGGGTCAGGGCCACGCGGGGTCAGCTCCCGTCCGGGTGGAGCATCAGGGCCGCCGTGCGGCACAGGATCTTGACGTCCTGCCAGAGGCTCCAGCTCTCGATGTAGCGGTTGTCGAAGCGGGCCCGGTCCTCGATGGAGGTGTCCCCGCGCAGACCGTTGACCTGGGCCAGGCCGGTGAGGCCGACCGGGACCCGGTGGCGGTCGGCGTACTCGGGGTAGGCCTGGCCGAACCTCATGACGAAGTACGGCCGTTCGGGACGCGGGCCGACCAGGCTCATGTCGCCGCGCAGGACGTTCCACAGCTGGGGCAGCTCGTCCAGCGAGCTCTTGCGCAGCAGCCGGCCGACGGTGCCCATCCGGTGGTCCTGGGAGATGTTCCAGCGGGTGGCGGACTCGTGCTCGTTGCTCGGGCGCAGGGTGCGGAACTTGAGGACGGTGAAGACCCTGCCGTCCAGGCCGGTGCGCTGCTGGCGGAAGAGCACGCCGGGGCCGGTGTCGAAGCGGACGGCGAGCGCGCAGAGCACCAGGACGGGGGCGAGCAGCAGCAGGCCGACGGTGGCGGCGGTGACGTCCAGGGCGCGCTTGACGGCCCAGCCGGGGCGGCGGCGCGCGGGGCGGCCGACCCGCAGACAGGGGAAGCCCCACAGGTGGTCGCCGCCGGTGACCGGGGTGGCGGGCAGCGATCCGTACTCGCGCAGCGCGGGCACCAGCCAGACCTGGCAGCCGAGCCGGGCGGCGTCGCGCAGGGTGGCGGCGGTCTCGGCCTCGTCGGCGGCGCCGGCGGTGGCGACCACCTGCTGGACGCCGTGCCGGCGCACTTCGCGTTCCAGTGCCTCGCGGCCGCCGAGGACGGGCAGGTCGGTGCCGCCGGGCAGCAGCGGCGGGTCGGCGTCGAGGAAGCCGACCGGGCGCATCCCGTACTCGCCGTGCTCGCGCAGGGCGGTGGCGACCCGGCGGCCGAGCCGGCCGGCGCCGAGCACCAGGACGGGGCTGGGGCGGCTGCGGCGGATCCGCCGGACCAGGTGGTAGAGGACGGCGCGGCCGAGCGCGGCGATCAGCAGCTGGGCGCCGAGCAGGACGGTGAGCCGGGCGGGGCTGGCCGGGCCGCAGTCGGGCCAGCGGCCGTCGAGGCAGCCGGACAGGGTGACGGCGAAGGCGGTGGCGACCACGGCCCGGGCGGTGAGGGCGGGCAGTTCGTCCAGGACGGAGAGGGTGAGCCGGGAGCGGTAGAGGCCGCCGGCCAGGTTGAGCAGGAGCAGCAGGGGCAGGACGGCGGGGACGCCGAGCAGGGGGTCGAGCGGGGCGGCGGGGTCGACGGCGTGGTTGGCGATGCCGCCGGCGGAGCACAGCGCGATGATGTCGGCCTGGACCAGGGCGAGCGACAGGGCCAGCCGGGAGCGGACCGCCCCGCGGGGCCGGCGCGGCGACGTGACCACCCCAGGGCGCGCCGCTCCCGCCGGCCGGTCGAGCAGCCCGGTACCGGGCCGGCGGGGACCGGAGAGGGGCCCTCCCGAGCGCGGCACACTGTCGTGGTCAATGGTCATCAGCGCACGATCTCCCCTGCTGTGTGCCCGGGGTGACGGTGCCCCGGCACCGGCTGGCGCGGGGCTGCCGTCCCGGCCCGGTGGGCGCGGTCCTGACAGCGCCTGCTGCCGCTGGCGGCTTCCGGATGTCCGGTGGCGGGGCCGATTGCGAAGGAACCGGTCACGAAGGAGTCGGTCGCACGGAGCTCAGCCGTGAATTCCCGGCATGAAATCTGAACGAAGCAGGCAAAATCCGACAATACAGAACCGGGCGGTACGGAGCGGAAGTTGACTTGCCGATTCATTCCAGCCGCCCATTAATAGGTATTTCGGATTTAATGCCTCGCCTCCGCATCCAATCGAGGGTGCGAATACGACAACACCGGAAACGGCGGGCATTCACGGCATGTGAAACGATCAGATCCGCTCCGGGACACGGGCCCGGCGCCGCCCCGACGCCGGTCCCGCACCCAGCAGGTGACGGTAGAGAACGTCCACCTGTTCGACCACGGTGCGCACGTCGTGCCGACCGATCACGTGATCGCGCAACCGGACACCGCGTCGCTCGCATTCGATCGAATCGGACAGTGCGTCCCCCATTCGGGCGGCGAGGGCCCGCGCGTCCTCGGGCGGGACCACCGCCCGCGCGAGCTCGGACGGCGGCAGGCACTCCCGGGCACCGGGCACATCGGTCAGCAGCACCGGACGGGCGGCCGCCATCGCCTCCAGCGGGGCCAGCGCCATCCCCTCCCAGCGCGAGGGCAGCACCACCAGGTCGGCCGCCGCCAGCCACGGACGCGGATCCGGCACGTCCCCGACCAGCCGGATCCGGGCGGGCTCGGCGGTCTGCCGGACCAGCTCCGCCACCCGCTGCTCCTCCGGCCCGCCGCCGACCAGCGCCAGCCGGGCCCGCGGCACCCGGCGCAGCACCTCCGGCCAGGCGGCCAGCAGCACGTCCTGGCCCTTCTGCCGGCACAGCCGCCCGACGCACACCGCGAGCGGGGCGTCCAGGTCCAGACCGAGCGCGATCCGGGCGGCGCGGCGGTCGGCGGGCGCGTAGTGGCGCACGTCCACGCCGTTGGGCACCACCGCCCAGTCGGCGTGCACCCCCGCCGCCACACCGTCGGCCCGCTCCTGGACGCTGACGCACAGCACCCGGTGCGCCCAGCGGGTCGCGAACCGCTCCCAGCGCAGGGTGGCGGCGCCCAGCGCGCCGTCGACGGCGGCGAACGACCAGGCGTGCGGCTGGAAGACGGTCGGCACCGCGCCGCGCACCGCGAGCCGGCCCGCCAGCCCGGCCTTGGCGCTGTGCAGGTGGACCACGTCGGGCGCCGCCGCCCGGACGATCCGGCGCAGCCGCCAGGCCTCGGCGGGGGTGCCCGGGCCGGGCGAGCGCCGCGCGGGCCAGTCCTGGACCAGCGCGCCCACCGCGGCGGCCTCCCCGGCCAGCCGCCCGCCGCGCGGGCAGGCGACCATGACCCGGTGACCGGCCTCCCGCTGGCCCCTGACCAGATCGGCGACGACGCGGGCGACCCCGCCGTCCACCGGCTGTGAAATGTGAAGGATCGTCATATGCACGGCGGCGAGCCTAGGGTGGCCCGCCGGTTCCGGGCGGCCCTCGTCACCCGCAGGTGGCGGTTCGGCCACCCGTACGGCTTTCGGCTCGTACGGGAGACCGAAGCGCTCGAATCGGCAGGCGATTCGAGCGCTTCGATGGATCCACGCGCGCGAATCGCGCGGTTGGCGATTCCGGCGGGGCCCGGCGGCTGCGGCGGCCCTCGGCGGACATCAGCGGGCCTCGGCGGCCGCAGTGGTTCTCGGAGGTTCCGGTGGACCCTGAGCGGGCTCAGGGTCAGCGGACCTCGGCGGCCAGGTTGGCCAGCACCTGGTCGTGGATCCGGTTCAGGCCCTTCGGGGCGAAGGTGCGCTCGAAGAAGCCGCCGATGCCGGTCGCGCCCTGCCAGGTGGCGGTCACGGTGACCTTGGAGCGGCCCTCGCCGACGGCCGAGACCGTCCAGGTGATCACCATGCTGGAGTTGGCGTCCTTCTCCACCAGCTGGTCGGGCTCGGGCGCGGAGACGGTGAAGAGGCAGTCGCGCACCCGCTTCTCGGTGGCCTGCAGCCGCCAGTGCACCTGGGTGCCGGCACCGGTGCCGCCGACCCGCACCTCGTACTCGCTGTACTGCGCGGGCAGCAGCTTCGGGCGGGTCACCTGGTAGTCGGCCAGCGCCTCGTACACCCGCTCGGGGGCCGCGTCGTAGACCCGCTCCGTGGTGGCCTGCACCTGTCCCATGACCTTGCTCTCCTCATCCGGTGGGAACCGCTCTGTCCGGCAAGCCAATCACAGGCTCACGCCCGCGACGCGGCGGGATAGGGTGGCCGGTGTGCTCGATCTGGTGACTGCCGTGCGCTACGTCGATCCACTGCGGGCCGGCGGCTCCGTCCCCGGCGTGGTGGAGACCGACGACCTGGGAACGTACGTGGTCAAGTTCACCGGGGCCGCGCAGGGCCGCAAGGCGCTGATCGCCGAGGTGATCGTGGGCGAGCTGGCCCGGCGGCTGGGCCTGCGGGTGCCGGAACTGCGGCTGGTGGACTTCGACCCGGCCGTCGCCGCCGAGGAGCCGGACACCGAGATCCAGGACATGCTCAAGGCCAGCGCCGGCCTCAACCTCGGGATGGACCTGCTGCCCGGCGCGCGGGACTTCACGCCGGGGATGATCGCGGTGGACTCCGCCGAGGCCGGCCGCGTGGTCTGGCTGGACGCCCTGACCGGCAACGTCGACCGCACCGTGCACAACCCCAACCTGGTGGTCTGGCACGGGCGGCTCTGGCTGATCGACAACGGCGCCGCACTGATCTTCCACCACCGCTGGGCGGGGGCCGGGGCGGCGGTCGGCAAGCGGTACGACCTCAGCGCCCACGCGCTCGGCGGCTCGGCCCCGGACGTCCGGCTGGCCGACGAGGAGCTCGGGCCGCTGGTCACCGTGCCGCTGCTGGAGGAGGTCGTGGCGCTGGTCCCGGACGAGTGGCTGGCCGGCGAGCCCGGCTTCGACTCGGTGGACGCCGTGCGGCACGCCTACGTCACGCACCTCGCCGCCCGGGTGGTGCTCTCCGAGGAGTGGCTGCCGGAGGGCTTCGCCACGCCCGAGCAGCTGCGCGAGGCGGAACGACGGCGGGCGGCCCGGACCAGGGCGGGGCGGCCGGCCTGGCTCCAGGAGGTGCCGGACCTGCACGGCAAGCCGTCGGTGGAGACGGTCTGGGAGCACCACTTCGACGAGGAGCGGTAGTTCTTCGTCGGGTCGGGCGCGGGACGACCTCGGCCGGTGCTCCGGCACTCCGGCGCCGCGGTGCCCCGGTGCTCGAATGCGACCGAACGGCGACCTAACGGCGATCACCCGCGACCGGCCGGTGCGCGAACGCGGCCGGGGGGGGGGGGGGGGCGGCCCCCCCCCCCCCCCCCCCCCCCCCCCCCCCTCCCCCCTCCCCCCCCCCCCCCCCCCCCCCCCCCCCTCCCTTCGGCCTCGCCCACCGGGACTACCTCCTCGTCCTCGGCCACGGCGGCCGGTGCGGGGGG
>NZ_JBHVJT010000023.1:58414-80107 GCF_042798815.1 Kitasatospora sp. NPDC057738
GCGTAAAGGCAACAGAACGACAACCTGAGGGCGCCCACCGGGGACGGGCTGGGGCGCGAATGCGGCTGGGGAGTGGGACCCGGTGGTCCCGCTCCCCGCCTCTACTGTTCAGTGCTGTCCGCGGTCAGCGCGTCAGCGCCACCACTGGACCGCCTTCTCGGCGTTGACCAGGCCCGCGCCGTAGAAGCCGTTGTCGTCCGCGCCGCCCTCGCAGGTGGCCTTCCAGGTGCCGGCGCCGCCCGGGTTGAACTCGCCCTTCGGGCACGGGACGGACTCGGCGTGGGTGGTCAGCAGCTCGGTCAGCTCGTCCGGGCTGGCCCACGGGAAGGTGCTGGCGAGCAGCGCGGCCACGCCGGCGACGTGCGGGGTGGCCATCGAGGTGCCCTGCATGTAGCCGTACTTGCCACCGGGGATGGTGGACCGGATGCGGCCGTCCTTGTCCGGGGTGTTCGGGAACTGGAAGCGGCGGTCGCCACCCGGCGCGGTGACGGTCACGACGCCCTTGCCGTAGCTGGAGTAGTACGCCTTGACGCCGTCGGAGCCGACCGCGGAGACGGCCACGACGCCGGGCAGCTCGGTCGGCAGCGACAGGCAGTCGTTGGTGACCGGGCGGGTGCCGGGGGTGGTGTCGTCCGGGCTGGCCACGTCGACGGTCTTGTGCGCCAGGTCGATGTTCTCGTTGCCGGCGGCGGCGATGTTGAGCACGCCCTTGCGCTGCGAGAAGGCGACGGCCTTGCGGACGGCGTCCGAGATGGCCGCCTGGTCCTTGTCCGTCTTGCAGTTGAACATCCACGGGTCGACGAAGTAGCTGTTGTTCGTGACCTTGAAGCCGTGCTCGCCGGCCCAGACGAAGCCGCAGACCGCGTTCTCCGGGTAGATGAACCCGCCGTCGTCGACGACCTTGACGGCGGCCAGCTTCACGTTCGGCGCGACGCCGACGATGCCCTTGCCGTTCTTGGCGGCGCCGATGGTGCCGGCCACGTGGGTGCCGTGGTCGCTGGTGGTCGGCTGCCAGGCCTTCCAGTCGGTGTTCGTCTTGCCGTCGATGCAGGAGACCGACTGCGAGGCGTCCACGTTGGCGGCAAGGTCCTCGTGGGTGGCGTCGATGCCGGAGTCCAGCACGCCGACGGTCACGTTGCGGCTGCCGAGCGAGATCTTGTGGGCCTTGTCGGCACCGATCTGACGCATGTCCCACTGGTAGGCCTCGTCGGGGTCCTCACCCGGGGCGGCCGCCACGGCGGCCGACTCGGTGGCGACCTCGGCCTTGCCCTGGTCGGAGGCCTGGATGCCCTTGGTGCGGCTGGCGCCGACCGAGTCGACGCCCTTGGCCAGGCGCAGCTTCTCGGCGAACTTGGTGTCGTTCGAGCGGGCGACGACGACGCCGACCTGCTCGTAGGACTGGACGACGGTGCCGCCGAGGCCGGTGATGGCCTTCTCGACCTTCTGCACCTGGCCGTGGTTGGCCTTGGTGTTGACGACGTAGCTCATCAGCGGACCGGTCGTCGAGTCGGCCGCGGGAGCCGCGACGGCGGTGCCGGCCGGCAGCGCGAGGGCACCGGCGGTGGCGAGCACGACGCCCACGGCCGCGTACCGGGTACGGCTGATCCGAGGAACACGCATGAGGGTTGGCCTCCCGAGGCGTCAGGCGGCAGCTGCGGTGGGCAGGTGCGCTTGGGAATGACCGGGACGCTAATGAATATTTGGTTATAAGCGCAAGGGGTAGTCATCTAATCGTCACATCTTGACCAGGAGCAGGGGTTACCGCCGCCCGGCGGTCAACAAGGAAACAGAGGTCAAGAGTGTTAAAAAGTGATGGTTCGTCGACGTGCTGCCACACCCGCCACGGCATCCACCACCAGGACGGATCGCACCCCTACAACGCGTACAGCCGACGCGCGTTGTCGGCCGCGAGCAGCCGCGCCACCCGCCCGGCATCGGCCGCGGAGCAGGCGCCGTCGGCTCGCCAGTCGGCGAGCACCGCACCCAGTCCGTACCAGAACTGACAGGTGCCCACCAAATAAAGTTCGGGCAGCCCGTAGGCATCGGTGGAGAACAGCAATTTGCCGAACGGGGCCAGCTCCAGCATCTCGCCCAGCACCGCGGCCACCCGCGGCCCGGTGTAGGAGGCGGTCAGCCCGAGGTCGGTGTACACCGTCGGGAAGGCCTGGGCCAGCCAGGCGGCCTGCCGGTGGTACGGGTACCCGTGCAGCAGCACCAGCGGGACGCCGCTGGGCTCGGCGGCCCGCACGAAGTCCGTCAGCAGCGACGGGTCGGCCCGGTGCAGGGTGAGGTCCGGATCGCCGAAGCCGGTGTGGAGTTGGAGCGGCAGGCCGAGCCCGGCGCAGACGTCCACCGCCGTCCAGAGCAGGTGGTGCAGCAGCACCGGGTCGGTCAGCCGGCCCCGCCCGCCGCGCAGGTGGGCGCCGGCCGCGGCCACCACGGCCGCGGCGGAGGGGCGTTCGGCGGGCGCGGCCAGACCGTGCCGGTAGGCGAGCACCGACTTGACCGCGACGGCCCCGGCCGCGGCCGACGCGAGCGCCTGTGCGACGGCCCGCGGCCAGTCCCCGGCGCCGGCCGTCACCGTCTCGGCGACCGACTCCAGCCGGACCACCTCGCGCACCGACGCCCCGGTGGCCGCGGCGAGTTCGGCCAGCGGCAGCAGTTCGTGGCCGGCGGCGGTGGCCAGCCCGGTGTCCACCAGGCAGGTGTCCAGGCCGGCCGCCGCCAGCAGTCGCCCGGTGGACTCGGCCGCGCCCAACTCCTGCCGCCGGGCCAGGTAGTCGGCGGCCGGGGCGTGCGCCGGCAGGCCGAGCACGGGCGGGCACCAGCGCCGCACCGCGAGGCCCAGCGCGCTGTCGAAGGGCGAACAGCCGGGAGCGGGCGGCCGGTCGGACTCGGTGAGCAGCCCGGCCAGGGCCTCGTCGGCGAGCTCGGCCGCCACCACGCTGTGGCAGTGGTGGTCGACCAGCGCGGGCTCCCCCGGCCGGGCCACCGTTCAGTACCGCCAGCGGGTGGCCATGACCAACTCCTCCGGAGTGACGGCCGCGTACTGCTCCTGCTCCGCCCGTCGCACCGCCAGCACCGCCTGGTAGAGCGGCTCGCCGAGCGCCTCGCGCAGCACCGCGGAGCGCTCGTACGCGGCGATCGCCTCGGCCGGGCCCGCCGGCAGCCGGGGCACCGTGCCGGGCTCGGCGGCCGCCGGATCCCCGGTGAACTCCGGTGGCAGCGCGCGGCGCTGGTCCAGCCCGGCGAGACCGGCGGCGATCACCCCGCCGACCGCCAGGTACGGGTTGGCGCTGGCGTCGAAGCACTTGACCTCGGCGTTGGCCGCGGCGGCCCGCTCCCCGGTGGAGCCGGTCACCAGGCGCAGCGCGGCCTCGCGGTTCTCCAGGCCCCAGCACTGGTAGGCGCCGGCCCAGTGCGAGGGCACCAGCCGCAGGTACCCGGCCGGGCTGGAGCAGCCCAGCACCAGCAGTTCGGGCAGCGCGTCCAGCACCCCGGCGAGGAATCCCTCGGCCTCGGCCGTCAGGCCGTGCGGACCGGGGCCGCCGTGGCCGAGGTTGCGCCCGTCGCGCCAGAGGCTGAGGTGCAGGTGCGCGCCGTTGCCGACGCCGCCGGTCTCGACCACCGGGGCGAAGGAGACCCGCAGGCCGTGCCGGGCGGAGACGGCCCGGACGGTGTGCCGGACCAGGACGGAGGTGTCGGCGGCGGCGACCGGGCCCTCGGGGGCGACCGAGACCTCGAACTGGCCCGGGGAGTACTCGGGGTGGATCTGCAGGACGGTCAGCCCCTGCCGGCCGAGGGCGCGCAGGACGTCGCGCAGGTAGTCGGAGAGGTCGGTGACCCGGTGCATCCCGTACGCCGGGCCGTGCGTCGGGTACTGCGGGTCCTCCTTCGGGGCGCCGGCCAGGGCGACCGTCCACTCGACCTCGATGCCGGCCTTGAGGCCCAGGCCGCGCGCGGCCGCCGTGGCTTCGGCCCGGCGGGCGAACAGCCGCTGGCAGCCGGGGTGCGGGGCGCCGGCCTGGGTGTACCTGTCCCCCGGGGCCCAGGCCCAGCCGGGCTGGGCGGCCAGCGGGACGACCCGGTCGAGGTCCGGGTAGAGCCTGAGGTCCCCGGTGGGGCCGCCGATGATCGCGCTGGTGGTGATCGCGTCGTCGGCGAGGAACACGTCGAAGCAGGGCGCGGTGCCGACGCCCCACTGCGCGGCGTGCACCAGACCGCCGAGCGGCACGGCCTTTGCCCGGGTGATGCCGGCGTTGTCCACCCAGGTGACGGCCACCGCCTCGACGGCCTCGGTGCGCAGCCGGTCGACGGCCTCCTCGGCGCGCTCGGCCCGGTCGGCGCGCGATGGCAGCGCGACGGCCGCCGCGGCGGCGGCGGCGAGCCGTTCGGCGGTGACGGGCGGCTCGTCGGGACCGGGCGCGGTGGGGCCGGCGGTGGCGGTTCCGGTGGTCATGTCCCCATGCTGCCCCGCAGGTCGGGGTCGGATAACTCCCCTATCGGGTGGTCCTCTTGGCAGCCGCGTTCACCCGTTCACCCGTTCGGGGCGAACCTGGCCGTCCACTCCCCCGCGGTGATCCGCTCCAGGGTGTCCGGGGCGGCGTCGGTCGGGCCCGGGTAGAGCCGGTAGAGCGTCCCGCGCGCCTGCGCCGGCGCGGGCACGTCGGCGTGCACCAGGGCGGCGAACGCCCGGGCGCCGTCGAGGCGTTCGGCGATCAGCCGGGCGGTGTCGTCCGGCGGCAGCTCGGTGCGCCGGTCGCTCTCGTGGCGGGCGCGCAGCCGTTCGGCGAAGGCGCTCACCGGCTCGTCCGCGCCCCGCCGGTAGACGTCGAGCCCGCGGCCGGTCCGGTCGCGGACCAGCACCTCGTCGCTGCCCGCCGCGGCGGTGGCGCAGGCGAGGTCCCAGAGGGTGGCCCGGGAGCCGGGGGCGAAGTGCGTCAGGACGTCGGCGGCCAGCGAGCCGATCCTGGCGTGGTGCCGGTCGAGGTTGTGGAACCCGCTGCCGGCGCCCGCGTTGAGGTCGGTCCAGGTGTAGTCGCGGCGCTGCAGGTCGACGATCATCGGCACGCAGATCCTGGCGTCCCCGGCGAGGTCGAGGCGCTGGCGGACGCCCTTGGGGTGGAAGCCGCTCTTGCGCTGCCGGGCCGCCTCGGACGGGGGCAGGACCATGAAACCGGCGAAGGCGTCGGTGAGGTCCTCGAACGGGACGTCGTTGTAGCTGAACACCACCACCACCGCGTACCGGGCGCCGGCCTCGCCCAGCGCCGGCAGGTCGAGGTCGACGAACTCGGTGGCGCCGTGCGGCGGCGGGGCGCTGGTGTAGTCCCCGGAGTGGACGGCGGCCCGCGGCCCGGTGACCAGCCGGGTGTAGTCGCACAGGCCGACGAACTGCCACTCCTCGTCGTAGAAGGCGACCGACAGGTCGAGGTCCACCCGCTGGTGCGGGCGCTGCGTCCAGTGCAGGAACAGCCTCAGCCGCTGCCCGTCCGGGATCCGCTGCACGCTGCCGCGCGGCACGGCGACCAGGGTCCTGGCGCTGGCGCGCTCGGCGAAGGGGACGACCAGGTCGGCCAGCGCGGCGTCCAGCACGGCCACCTCGTAGCGCTCCGGCCCGTGGGCCGACCGCCCGGCCCGGCGCAGCAGTTCGGCCTCGATCAGGGCGCAGACGGGCGCGCTGAGAGCGGCCGGGACGGGCGTGCCCCGGTCGGCCCTGGCGTGCGCCGAGGCGACCCGGCCGCGCGGGAAGTACAGCCGCCGCTCGCCGTACTCGCGCGGCGCGCGCAGCCGTCCGTACGCGCCGAGCAGCGGGCCGGGGGCGACGGCGCGCAGGGCGCCGGGCAGCGCCTCGGCGAGTTCGGCGGGCAGCGGTTCGCCGGGCAGCCAGGCGGCGTGGACCCGCAGCAGGTGGTGCAGTCGGCGCACCAGTTCGCCCGGACGGCCGGCCAGCAGCCGGACGGCGGCGGGCAGGTCGCCCTGCCCGAGGGCGCGCTCGACCCGGGCGGCGAAGGTCTCCACGGTCAGCCGGGTGTGGCCGCCGGGCGTCTCGCTCACGCGCAGGGGGGCGGGCGCCTCGCGCAGCAGCGGGCCGAGGCCGTGGAGGTCGAGATCGCTCTGCCGGACCACCGCGAACGCGGCCGCCGCGTACGGGAAGCGGGCGCGGTGCTCGTACGGGTGCAGCAGTTCGCCGGCCCGCAGCCAGGGCTCGCGGTGGCGGCGCAGGTCCTCGGCGAGGGTGCCGACCGGGAACGCGTCCAGGACGGCGAGCAGGTCGCGGCGCAGCGGGCGGGGCAGGTTGCGCAGGCGCAGAGTGCGGGCGGTCTCGGGCAGCAGGTCGGGCTCGGCGCCGGACCACGCCCAGATCAGCCGCAGGACGTCGGTGGCGGTGGTGAGGTGGGCGGCCAGCAGCGGCCGGGCGGCCTCCCGGTCGCGGTGCAGCAGGGCGGCCAGCACGGTGGCGCGGGTCTCCCGGACGGGGATCTCGGCGGGCAGCCAGCCGGCCGGGTCGTCCGGGGCGTGGTGGAGCAGCAGGGCGAGGTCCTCGCGGTCCTGCGGGCTCAGCGGGGTCTGCCGGGCGAGCAGCGCGGCCAGCCCGGTGGCGGCGAGGAGGCCCACGTCCTCGGGGTCGGCCCGGCGCAGCGGCTTGAGCTGCGGGCCGGCCCGCAGCTCGCGGGCGGCGTTGCGGGCGGCCCTGGTGTCGTTGGACAGGCGGCGCCCGCGCTCCAGCGGGGTGCGGCAGAGCGGGCAGTGGGGGTCGCCGCCGTTCTCGACCAGTTCCAGGTAGCAGTCGCCGCACAGCAGGTGGGCGCAGGGGGCGAGGGCGCCGATCCCGGCCTCCAGGCTGTCGCGCTCGCAGACCAGGCAGATCTGGCTCGCCTGGCAGAGGAGGTAGCCGCGGACGAGTGCGGAGTAGTCGGCGTGGGCGTGGGAGGGCACGCCCTCGGGGAAGCGGCGGAACAGCGGGGTGTGGCCGCGGTCGGCGCCGAGCATCGCGTCGATGCCGCGCAGCAGCCGGGTGCCGGCCGCGGCGAGGTCGAGCGGGCGCAGCCGGCCGAGCGCGGCGCGCAGCGGGGCGGTGAGCACGTGGCCGCGCCGGACGAGGTCGGCCTCCAGGGCGACCAGCCCCCGGGCGGACCACGGCAGGGGCTCGTCGGGCCCGGCTCCGGGCTCGACCCGGACCATCCCGTGGCGGTGCAGCAGGTAGGCGTCCAGTGCGGCCTCGGGCGCCACGGCGTTCTGCTTCTTCACTGCTCTTCCCCCGGTGGACACGACGAAGCGGGGGCGGAGAGTGGGCGCACTCGGGTTCATTTTGCAGATGAGTGAGAAGGAAGCACGCCGCGGAGCCGCCCCCGCGTCGATCACCCTAGCGAACGCCCGCCCGCGGCCCCGAACGGTTTTCCGCCCACGCCCCCTTCCTACTCACCAGTAGCTTCGCTACAGTGGCCGGACACGCACCTCCGCCGGGCTTCGGGAGCCGCACCGGCGGCAGGCCGCGGTCGCCGCTTCTCCGGCGCCCGCGCGGTGCGCTTTCACCGGCAGGTGCCGCGGACCGCGGCGGGCCGGGTTCCTCCTCGTATCAGAGCCGCTTCCTTCACCTTCGAGCGCCTGAGCACCACGGCACATCCGCAGTTCGGCCGGAGCGGACCGGCCCCTGCCCGGATGCGCCCCACCCCGTCATCTCCCCAGCCCCCGCGCGTGGACCCTCCTCCGGCGGCGGCCGCCCCCGGCGCGCGTCCGGGCGCGGCGGCGCGCCCGCCGGAGCACGCGCGGGCCCTTCATGACTAGGAGTCAGGACAGATGGAGCGTCCCTTCCCCACTGTCGCCGTCGTCGGCCTCGGCACGATGGGTGCCGGCGTCGCGGTGGCGGTCGCCAAGAGCGGCCGCCGGGTGATCGGCATCGAGGCCACCGAGGACTCGGCCGCCCGGGCACTGGCCCGGATCGAGGAGGCCACCGCGCACGCGGTCGACCGGGAGCGGCTGACCGCCGAGGAGCGCACCGGGCTGCTGGCCCGGATCTCCGTCGGCCACGACCTGACGGCCGCCGCCGGGGCGGACCTGGTGATCGAGGAGGTGCCCGAGCAGCTGGAGCTGAAGCGGGAGGTCTTCGCCGAGCTGGACCGGATCTGCCCGGAGGCCACCGTGCTGGCCACCGGCACCACCGCGCTGTCGGTGACCCGGATCGCCGCCGCGACCTCCCGTCCGGAGCGGGTGCTCGGCCTGCACTTCTTCAACCCGGTGCACGGCATGAAGCTGGTCGAGGTGGTCCGCACCGTGCTGACCTCCCCGCGGACCGCCGAGGACGCCGCCGCCTTCGCCCGCGACCTCGGCAAGGAGCCGGTGGCGGCCGGCGACCGGGCCGGCTTCGTGGTGAACGGCCTGCTGTTCGCCTACCTGAACCAGGCCGCCGCGATGTTCGAGTCCAAGTACGCGTCGCGGGAGGACATCGACGCCGCGATGCGGCTCGGCTGCGGCCTGCCGATGGGCCCGCTGGCGCTGCTCGACCTGATCGGCATCGACACCGCCCGCACCGTCCTGGAGGCGATGTACGAGCAGTCCCGGGACCGCCTGCACGCGCCCGCCCCGATCCTCGGCCAGCTGGTCGCCGCCGGGCTGCTGGGCCGCAAGACCGGCCGCGGCTTCTACACCTACGAGGCGCCGGGCTCCTCCCGGGCCGTGGACGCGGCCACCGGGCCGGCCCGGCCGAAGGTCCCGGGCCGGCCGGTGCGCACCGTCGGCGTCTGCGGCTCGGGGACGATGGCCACCGGCATCGCCGAGGTGTTCGCCAAGGCCGGGCACCCGGTGCTGCTGGCCGCCCGCAGCCAGGAGAAGGCCGAGAAGGCCAAGGCGCAGCTGGCGAAGTCGCTGGAGCGCTCGGTGGCCAAGGGCCGGCTGTCCGCCGGGGCGCGGGACGCCGCGCTGGCGCTGGTCACTCCGGTCGGCCAGTACGCCGAGCTGGCCGAGGTGGACCTGGTGGTCGAGGCGGTCGCCGAGGACCTGGCGGTCAAGCGGGAGCTGTTCGCCACCCTGGACAAGATCGTCAGGCCGGGCGCGGTGCTCGCCACCACCACCTCCTCGCTGCCGGTGATCAGCTGCGCGACCGCCACCTCGCGGCCGCAGGACGTGATCGGCATGCACTTCTTCAACCCGGCCCCGGCGATGAAGCTGGTCGAGGTGGTCTCCACCGTGCTGACCGCGCCGGACGTCACCGCCACCGTGCTGGAGCTGACCACCGGGGTCCGCAAGCACCCGGTGGAGTGCGGCGACCGGGCCGGCTTCATCGTCAACGCGCTGCTCTTCCCGTACCTGAACGACGCGGTGCGGATGCTCCAGGAGCACTACGCGACGGTGGACGACATCGACACCGCGATGAAGCTCGGCTGCGGCTACCCGATGGGCCCGTTCGAACTGCTGGACGTGGTCGGCCTGGACGTCTCGCTGACGATCGAGCAGGTGCTGCACCAGGAGTTCCGCGAGCCCGGCCTGGCCGCCGCGCCGCTGCTGGAGCACCTGGTCGCGGCGGGCTGCCTGGGCCGCAAGACCGGCCGCGGCTTCCGCGACCACGCGCGCCGATGACCACGCCGCAGGCCGGGGGCGGCCCGTACGAGACGCCGTACGGGCCGCCGCCGGCCGGACCGCACGCGGCACAGCCTTACGGATCCCCGCCGCACGGATCCCCGCCGCACGGGGCGCAGCCCCAAGGCGGCGCGGCTTCCGGCAACGGCGCCCCGCCGCAGGGATCCGCGCCCTCCGCGGCCTCCGCGCGCCCCGGTTGGAGCCCCGGGACGGTGTCCTCCCGCTGGCCCCGCCCGGCCGTGACCGGTCCGGTCGCACCGGTGCGGCGGGGAAGGGCCGTGGCCGCGCCGTCCGGGCCGTGTAGCGTTCCGGACATGGATCGGGTTCAGTCAAGCTCCCCGCAGCACCCCGCCGGGCCGCACGGCGGCGACGGCCGGACCGCCCCCTCGACCGGGGGCACCGGGCCGGACGGCGGGCCGGGCAGCCGCCGGGCGGCGGCGCAGCGCCAGCAGATGCGCCAGGACCTGGCCACGGCCGCGATGGAGCTGTTCGCGTCGCAGGGCTACGAGGAGACCACGGTCGACCAGATCGCGGCCGCCGCCGGGGTGGCCCGGCGCACCTTCTTCCGGTACTTCCGGTCCAAGGAGGAGGCGATCTTCCCGGACCACGACGACACCCTGGTGCGGGTGGCCGACCTGCTGGCCAGCGCGGAGCCGGAGGAGCACCCGCTGGACGTGGTCTGCCGCGGCATCAAGGAGGTGCTGCGGATGTACGCCTCCACCCCGGGGGTGTCGGTCGCGCGGTACCAGCTGATCCGTCAGGTCCCGGCGCTGCGCGAGCGGGAGATCGCCGTGGTGGCCCGCTACGAGCGGCTGTTCACCCGCTACCTGCTGGGGCGCTTCGACACCGGCGAGTCCATCCCGTCCGGCTGGCAGCGCGGCGGCGAGGACGACTCGATGCTGGCCGAGGTCTCGGCGGCGGCGGTGGTCGCGGCGCACAACCACGTGCTGCGGCGCTGGCTGCGGGCCGGCGGCCGGGGCGACGTGGAGGCGCAGCTGGACCACTCCTTCGAGGTGATCCGGCGGACCTTCTGGGCCGCCAGCGCGCCGGGTGCCAGGCGTCGGGGATCGCTGGTGGCACCGGGTGCCAATGGGACCCCCGGGGACACCGGGGCGGAGAGCGCACTGAGTGCCAGTCCCGGAGGTGAGGTGCTCATCACAGTCGCCCGGACGGACGCTCCACTGGAGGTCGTGGTGGACAGCATCCGGGCCGCACTGAGCGGCGCCCGGGAGTCATAAGCGCAGTATTCACGCAGGTCAGAGCGGTATCGAGGGCCCGCGCCGAGAAGTCGGCGCGGGCCTTTCGCATGCCCGCGCAACGCGCGTCACGCCGCCCCGGAGGCCGCCGGAATTCGTGACACCCGGTGTCTTTACGAGTGGCACAGGGTGCCACTACCTTGTTACTCACCAGTCGCGGCGCCGCGGCTCCCCACCTCGGCGCGCCGTCGTCCGGCGTTCCCACACCCCGGGAGCAGAGCCAGAACGGCCCGGTCCACCCCGGGTGCCCAGTCTGACCCGCCCACCACCCACCTCAGCGAAGCCGGTGTCCGCTCCCGGCTCCCCCAGACGCCCTGTGCCCTCACACAGGTACGCCTTCGGAGGCAGCCATGCAGGAAATCCTCGACGCGATCATCAGCACCGACACCACGTCGGCGGACTTCGCGGCGATCAAGCTCCCCGAGTCCTACCGCGCGGTGACGCTCCACAAGGACGAGGAGCAGATGTTCGCGGGCCTCGACAGCCGCGACAAGGACCCCCGCAAGTCCCTTCACCTCGACGAGGTCGCCCTGCCCGAGCTGGGCCCCGGCGAGGCCCTGGTCGCCGTCATGGCGAGCGCGGTGAACTACAACACCGTCTGGAGCTCGATCTTCGAGCCGGTCTCCACCTTCGGCTTCCTGGAGCGCTACGGCCGGCTGTCGCCGCTCACCAAGCGCCACGACCTGCCGTACCACGTGGTCGGCTCCGACCTCGCCGGCGTGGTGCTGCGCACCGGCGCCGGGGTCAACGCCTGGAAGCCGGGCGACGAGGTCGTCGCGCACTGCCTCTCGGTCGAACTGGAGTCCGCGGACGGCCACAACGACACGATGATGGACCCGGAGCAGCGCATCTGGGGCTTCGAGACCAACTTCGGCGGCCTGGCCCAGCTGGCCCTGGTGAAGACCAACCAGCTGCTGCCCAAGCCCAAGCACCTCACCTGGGAGGAGGCCGCCTCCCCCGGTCTGGTCAACTCCACCGCCTACCGCCAGCTGGTCTCGCGCAACGGCGCCGGCATGAAGCAGGGCGACAACGTGCTGATCTGGGGCGCCAGCGGCGGCCTCGGCTCGTACGCCACCCAGTACGCGCTGGCCGGCGGCGCCACCCCGATCTGCGTGGTCTCCAACGACCAGAAGGCCGAGATCTGCCGCGCCATGGGCGCCGAGGCGATCATCGACCGCTCCGCCGAGGGCTACCGCTTCTGGAAGGACGAGCACACCCAGGACCCGCGCGAGTGGAAGCGCCTGGGCGCGAAGATCCGCGAGTTCACCGGCGGCGAGGACGTGGACATCGTCTTCGAGCACCCGGGCCGGGAGACCTTCGGCGCCTCGGTGTACGTCACCCGCAAGGGCGGAACCATCGTCACCTGCGCCTCCACCTCCGGCTACATGCACCAGTACGACAACCGGTACCTGTGGATGTCGCTCAAGCGGATCGTCGGCTCGCACTTCGCCAACTACCGCGAGGCCTTCGAGGCCAACCGCCTGATCGCCAAGGGCAAGATCCACCCGACCCTGTCCAAGGTCTACTCCATGGAGGAGACCGGCCAGGCCGCCCTGGACGTGCACCACAACAAGCACCAGGGCAAGGTCGGCGTGCTCTGCCTGGCCCCCGAGGCGGGCCTGGGCGTCACCGACCCCGAGCTGCGCGAGAAGCACCTGCCGGCCATCAACCGCTTCAGGAACGTGTGAGACCCGCCGATGACTGAGCCCCAGAAGCGCGACCGGCCCTGGCTGATGCGCACCTACGCCGGCCACTCCACCGCGAGCGACTCCAACGCGCTCTACCGGCGGAACCTGGCGAAGGGCCAGACCGGCCTGTCCGTCGCCTTCGACCTGCCGACCCAGACCGGCTACGACTCCGACCACGTCCTCGCCCGCGGCGAGGTCGGCCGGGTCGGCGTCCCGGTCGGCCACGTCGGCGACATGCGCACCCTGTTCGACGGCATCCCGCTCGAACGGACCAACACCTCCATGACGATCAACGCCACCGCGATGTGGCTGCTGGCGCTCTACCAGGTGGTCGCCGAGGAGCAGGGCGCGGACGTCGCCAAGCTCACCGGCACCACCCAGAACGACATCGTCAAGGAGTACCTGTCGCGCGGGACGCACGTCTTCCCGCCCGGCCCGTCGGTGCGGCTGATCACCGACATGATCGCCTACACGGTCGGCAACATCCCCAAGTGGAACCCGATCAACATCTGCAGCTACCACCTGCAGGAGGCCGGGGCCACGCCCGTCCAGGAGATCGCCTACGCGATGTGCACCGCCATCTCGGTGCTCGACGCCGTGCGCGACTCCGGCCAGGTGCCGGCCGAGCGGATGGGCGAGGTGGTCGCCCGGATCTCCTTCTTCGTCAACGCCGGCGTGCGCTTCGTCGAGGAGATGTGCAAGATGCGCGCCTTCGCCCGGCTGTGGGAGAAGGTCACCCTGGAGCGCTACGGCGTCACCGACCCCAAGCAGCGCCGCTTCCGCTACGGCGTCCAGGTCAACTCGCTCGGCCTGACCGAGGCCCAGCCGGAGAACAACGTCCAGCGGATCGTCCTGGAGATGCTGGCCGTCACCCTCTCCAAGGACGCCCGCGCGCGTGCCGTCCAGCTGCCCGCCTGGAACGAGGCGCTCGGCCTGCCCCGGCCCTGGGACCAGCAGTGGTCGCTGCGCATCCAGCAGGTGCTGGCGTACGAGTCGGACCTGCTGGAGTACGGCGACATCTTCAACGGCTCCGAGGTGATCGAGGCCAAGACCGACGCGCTGCTGGCCGGCGCCGAGGCGGAGATCGCCAAGGTGCTGGAGATGGGCGGGGTGATCCCGGCCGTCGAGTCCGGCTACCTGAAGTCCAACCTGGTCGCCTCGCACGCCGCCCGCCGGGCCCGGATCGAGTCCGGCGAGGACAAGATCATCGGGGTGAACTGCTTCGACACCACCGAGCCGAGCCCGCTCACCGCCGACCTCGACACCGCGATCATGGTGGTCGACCCGGCCTCCGAGCGGTCCGTGCTCGCCGCCCTGGAGGCCTGGCGCGCCGAGCGCGACGAGGCCGCCGCCCAGGCGTCGCTGGCCGAGCTCAAGGCCGTCGCCGCCACCGGGGCCAACCTGATGCCGGCCACGCTCGCCTGCGCCCGGGCCGGCGTCACCACCGGCGAGTGGTCCTTCGCCCTGCGCGAGGTCTTCGGCGAGTACCGCGCGCCCACCGGCGTCGGCGGCGCGCCCGTCGCCGTGGCCGCCGAGCCCGGCGGCGAGCTGGAGCAGGTCCGTGCCGCGGTCGCCGCCACCGCCGCGGAGCTGGGCGCCGGCAAGCTGCGCCTGCTGGTCGGCAAGCCCGGCCTGGACGGGCACTCCAACGGCGCCGAGCAGATCGCCGTCCGGGCCCGCGACGCCGGCTTCGAGGTGGTCTACCAGGGCATCCGGCTGACCCCGGAGCAGATCGTCTCCGCCGCCGTCGCGGAGGACGTGCACTGCGTGGGCCTGTCCATCCTCTCCGGCGCGCACAGCGAGCTGGTGCCCGACGTCCTGAAGCGGCTGCGCCGCGCCGGGGTGGAGGATGTCCCGGTGATCGTGGGTGGCATCATCCCGGCAGCGGACGGCGAGGCCCTCAAGGCCGCCGGCGTCGCCGCCGTGTTCACCCCGAAGGACTTCGGCATCACCACCATCATCGGCCGGATCGTGGACGAGATCCGGCTGGCCAACAAGCTCCAGCCGTGGACGCCCGCACCGACCGCGGCCACGAACTGAACAGCTGACCAGCTGACCACTGGGAAGGAACCCTCGATTCTTATGACTGCTGTGAACCGTCTGCGCCCGCGCCGCTCCTGTCTCGCCGTGCCGGGCAGCAACCCGCGCTTCCTGGAGAAGGCCCAGGGCCTGCCGGCCGACCAGGTCTTCCTCGACCTGGAGGACGCCTGCGCCCCGCTGGTCAAGGAGAGCGCGCGCCACAACATCGTCGACGCGCTCAACAACGGCGACTGGGGCGGCAAGACCCGCGTCGTGCGCGTCAACGACTGGACCACGCACTGGACCTACCGCGACGTGATCACCGTGGTCGAGGGCGCCGGCCCCAACCTCGACTGCATCATGCTGCCCAAGGTGCAGGACGCCGAGCAGGTCAGGGCGCTCGACCTGCTGCTCACCCAGATCGAGAAGACCATGGGCTTCGAGGTCGGCCGGATCGGCATCGAGGCGCAGATCGAGAACGCCAAGGGCCTGATCAACGTCGACGCCATCGCCGAGGCCTCGCCCCGGCTGGAGACCATCATCTTCGGCCCCGCCGACTTCATGGCCTCCATCAACATGAAGTCGCTGGTCGTCGGCGAGCAGCCGCCCGGCTACAACGCCGACGCCTACCACTACATCCTGATGCGCATCCTGATGGCCGCCCGCGCCAACGACCTCCAGGCGATCGACGGCCCGTACCTCCAGATCCGCAACCAGGAGGGCTACCGCGAGGTCGCCCGCCGCTCGGCCGCCCTCGGCTTCGACGGCAAGTGGGTGCTCCACCCGGACCAGGTCGCCGCCGCGAACGAGATCTACTCGCCCTCGCAGGAGGACTACGACCACGCCGAGCTGATCCTCGACGCGTACGACTACTGCACCTCCGAGGCGGGCGGCGCCAAGGGCTCCGCCATGCTCGGCGACGAGATGATCGACGAGGCCAGCCGCAAGATGGCGCTGGTCGTCGCCGGCAAGGGCCGGGCCGCGGGCATGCAGCGCACCACCAAGTTCGAGATCCCGGAAAGCTGAGGGCCCACGGCATGCAGTTCGGACGCACCTACGAGGAGTTCGAGGTCGGCGCGGTCTACAAGCACTGGCCCGGCAAGACGGTCACCGAGTACGACGACCACCTCTTCTGCCTGCTCACCATGAACCACCACCCGCTCCACATGGACACCAACTATGCGGAGAAGACGACGGACTTCGGCAAGAACGTCGTGGTGGGCAACTACATCTACTCGCTGCTGCTCGGCATGTCCGTCCCGGACGTCTCCGGCAAGGCGATCGCCAACCTGGAGATCGAGTCGCTGCGGCACGTCGCACCGACCTTCCACGGCGACACCCTCTACGGCGAGACCACCGTGCTCGACAAGTGGCCGTCCAAGTCCAAGGACGACCGCGGCATCGTGTACGTCGAGACCAAGGGGTACAAGCAGGACGGCACGGTCGTCTGCGTCTTCCGCCGCAAGGTGATGGTGCCGACCGAGACGTACATCAAGGAGCGCGGCGGCGAGCAGCCCGGTCGTCCGACCCCGCTCTCCTGAGCCCCTCCCTCCCCGCCTTCTCGGCCTCTCCCCTCTATAGGGGGCCTCCTTCCACGGACGGAGAGCCCCCTCGAGAGACCCCGGACGGGCAGGCCGCCGTCATCGGCCGCGCCCCACCCGGTACCGGGGGCCCTGCTGCCGCAGCCACGCCGGCAGGGCCCCCGCAATCCCCCCCCCGGGGGGAATCCCCGACTTTCCGTAGCCCCTCAGACCTTTCCGGAGCCGCACGATGGGACGCCTCGCACAGACCGACGGCCTCACCGAGATCCAGCGGGACATCCTCGCCACCGTGCGGGATTTCGTCGACAAGGAGATCATTCCGGTCGCGACCGAGCTGGAGCACAAGGACGAGTACCCGACCGCCATCGTCGAGGGCATGAAGCAGCTCGGCCTGTTCGGCCTCACCATCCCCGAGGAGTACGGCGGCCTCGGCGAGTCGCTGCTCACCTACGCCCTGGTGGTCGAGGAGATCGCCCGCGGCTGGATGTCGGTCTCCGGCATCGTCAACACCCACTTCATCGTGGCGCACATGATCAACGCCCACGGCACCCAGGAGCAGAAGGACCACTTCCTGCCGAGGATGGCCGCCGGCGAGATCCGCGGCGCCTTCTCGATGTCCGAGCCGGGCCTCGGGTCCGACGTTTCGGCCATCTCCACCAAGGGCGTCAAGGACGGGGAGTTCTACGTCCTCAACGGCCAGAAGATGTGGCTCACCAACGGCGGCACCTCCACCCTGGTCGCGGTCCTCTGCAAGACCGACGAGGGCGGCAACACGCCGTACAAGAACATGACCACCTTCCTGATCGAGAAGGAGGCCGGTTTCGGCCCGAACCCCACGGTTCCCGGCCTGACCGTGCCCGGCAAGATCGAGAAGATGGGCTACAAGGGCGTCGACACCACCGAGCTGGTCCTCCAGGACGTCCGCATCCCGGCCGACCGCATCCTCGGCGGCGTCCCGGGCCGCGGCTTCTACCAGATGATGGACGGCGTCGAGGTCGGCCGCGTCAACGTCGCCGCCCGCGGCTGCGGCGTCGCCCGCCGCGCCTTCGAGCTCGGCATCTCCTACGCCCAGCAGCGCTCCACCTTCGGCAAGAAGATCGCCGAGCACCAGGCGATCCAGTTCAAGCTCGCCGAGATGGCCACCAAGGTCGAGGCCGCCCACCAGATGATGGTCATGGCCGCCCGCAAGAAGGACAGCGGCGAGCGCAACGACCTCGAGGCCGGAATGGCCAAGTACCTCGCCTCCGAGTACTGCAAGGAGGTCGTCGAGGACGCCTTCCGCATCCACGGCGGCTACGGCTTCTCCAAGGAGTACGAGATCGAGCGCCTCTACCGCGAGGCCCCGATGCTGCTCATCGGTGAAGGTACTGCGGAGATCCAGAAGATGATCGTCGGGCGCCGGCTCCTGGAGGAGTACCGGATCGCCGACTGATCCCCGGGCCGCCCGCCGACGGACCACGTCGCCGGGCGGCCCCCTCGAACCGCCGGTCGACGGGCGTGCGGGCCCGCGCCGGCGGAGCGCCGTGCCCCGTCACGGGCCCGGCCTGGTCCGCCTGGGTCCGGCACGGCCCTCCGGAAGCGGCCGCAGGGCGTACAGCTGCAACGACGCGCCCGGCGGCCGCTTCCGCACACCCGCTTGCGGCCGCTACGGCCGTTTCGCCCCACCGGGTTCCGTCGGCGTACCCGTTGAGACAAGAGTCACCAGCCCTGTCGGGTCCCTTGGGAACCGGACCGGGTCGAGCTACGGTCGTAGGAGTGGACGCGCACACGCGCCGCCACCGGACACATGAACGAGCAGGCGGGTTGCCCACCCACCGTGTGCTCCCGATAGCATCCACCGGGACAGCAAGCCGTCCCTCTATTACCGATCCCGCGGTGGCCCCCGTCCAGCGGCCATGATCCCCCGCGACAAAGGTCTTCGATGCCCATCAGCCCGTCCCCTCACACCTCCGTCACGGACCGCGATGCCCTCGCAGCCCCGACGGCCGGTCGGCGACCCCGCGTGACCATCGCGCGCGGAGCCACCCCCTGGTTCGTCCCCACTCTCGCCACGGCCGCCGTGACCACCGCCCTCACCCGGCGCAGCGGCAAGTGGGCCCTGGCTGCGGTACCCGCCTGCGCGCTCAGCGCGGGCATGCTGTGGTTCTTCCGCGACCCCGAGCGTGAGATCGGCACGGGCAGAGTGATCTCCCCCGCCGACGGCGTGGTGCAGAGCATCGACGCCTGGCCGGACGGCCGCACCCGGGTCGCGATCTTCATGAGCCCGCTCAACGTCCACGTCAACCGCGCGCCCCTGCCGGGCACGGTGACGTCGGTCGAGCACGTCGCGGGCGGCTTCGTCCCCGCGTTCAACAAGGACAGCGACCAGAACGAGCGGGTCGTCTGGCACTTCGACACCGAGCTCGGCGACATCGAGATGGTGCAGATCGCGGGGGCCGTGGCCCGACGCATCGTGCCGTACGTGGACGCCGGAACCAAGGTCGAGCAGGGCGACCGGATCGGTCTGATCCGGTTCGGGTCCCGGGTCGACACCTACCTGCCGGCCGGCGTCGAGGTCGGCGTCGAGGTCGGCCAGAAGACCACAGCCGGGGTGACGCGCCTTGACCGTGACTGATCCTGAGACAATCGTCGGCCTGGACGACGAGGAGACGGCCCTGCGCCGCCGCCGCTGGGCGCGCGACCGCGAGCTGCGCGCCCCGCGCTCTCCTCAGCACCTGTCCACCGCCGACTTCCTGACCCTGGGGAACGCCGTCTGCGGCTTCCTGGCGATCTACTCGATCACCACCGGGGTCCTGGTCCCGCACATCACCAACCCGGACGCCGCTCCGGACCGGCACAGCGCCGCCACCGCGGTCACGCTGCTGCTGATCGGCTCGATGTGCGACCTCTTCGACGGCCTGGTGGCGCGCAAGCTGCGCTCCTCCGCCCTCGGGGCGGAACTGGACAACCTGGCGGACCTGATCAGCTTCGGCATCGCGCCGGCCTACTTCGTCGCGGTCTGGGGCATGGTCTCCCAGGGCTCCAACAGCAAGCTGTCGGCGCTCATCGCCATCACGGTGCTGCTCGCGGTGGTCCTGCGGCTGGCCCGCTTCTCGGCCGTCAAGATGCGGCCCGGGGTGTTCCAGGGCATGCCCTGCCCGATGGGCGCGATGACGGTGATCGCCATCGTGCTGCTCGACCCGCCGTTCCTGCCCGGTCTGCTCGCCATCTTCGGCGCCGCGTACCTGATGGTCAGCCGGATCGAGTACCCGAAGCCGCAGGGGCTGCTGGCCACCGCGACGCTCTGCTGGATCGTGGTCTCCATCGGCTGCCTGGCCGCCTGGGCCACCGGCCTGCCCGGTGGCAACCAGCTGATGCACGTCGGCGCGTTCGCCCAGATCACGCTCGCGGCGATGGCACCGCTGCTGGTCATCCGCCGCAAGGTGGGGCAGAAGGTCGGCGACGTCCGCGCCCGGCGGGCGGAGTCCCGGCTCGGCTGAGTCCCCGCAAAAGTCATAAGAGTCAGGGCCCGGAACCTGTTGGTTCCGGGCCCTTCTCGTATGTCATGACAATCGAGCGCCGCGGGTGCGGGGCTCAGGCACCGCCCGAGCGGAGACCCGAGCAGGGACCGGAGCGGACCTCGACGCGGTCGCCGGAGCCGCCGTCGCGGTCGCCGTGGACCCCGAACGTCCCCACAAAAGTCATAAGACTCAGGCGCCACCGGTGTGCACGCTGAACGCCGAGCGGCGGGCCGCCCGGGCCACGCCCGGGTCCGGGTGCACGCCCGAGACCGCCGTCAGCACCGAGGCCGCCCGCGGGTGACCGGACTGCCGGGCCCGCGCGAACAGCCGGACCGGGTCGCCCGCCGAGGCGCCCTCGACATGGCCCACCAGCAGCTCGGTCTCGCCGTGGTCGAGCACCGCGGCCGCGGTGTCCACCCAGAGCCAGGCCGCGTCCTCAGCGCCCAGCACGTCCGCCGGGGAGACGCCCTCGTCCGCGCGCTCCGCCAGCCACAGCAGCGCGTAGGGGCGCAGCACCGGCGCGTCCACCGCCGCGCGCACCGCCTGCTCGGCCGGGCCGCCGGCCACCCGCAGCGCCTCGAAGGCCAGTCCGCGCACCAGCGCGTCGTCGCCCCGGGCTGCCTCCAGCAGCTCGCCCACGGCCCGGTCCGCCGGACGGGCCGCGACCCATGCCCGGAACTCGGCGCGGGCCGGGCCCGGCGAGTAGTCCGCACACGCGTTCAGCAGCTCGAAGGCGCTCTGCTCGATGTGCCCGGCCGCGGTCTGCGCGACCGTGCAGATCTCCTCCAGCTTGGCCCGCACCGCCCAGTGGCCGAGCGGCGACAGCTCCGCGGCATCGTTCCTGCGCACCAGGGCGCCGACGGCCTCCAGGCCGTCGAGCATCCAGTCCAGGACGGCGGCCACGTCGGCCGGCGCGGCCGGGGTGTCGATCTGCGGCGCGCGGCAGGTGCCGCGGACGGCGGAGACGGCCGAGGCCGCGTGCGGCACCGGCGACAGCCCCGGTCCGCCGAGGCCGGTGCCGACCCGGCGCTCGTCCAGGCCCCGGCGCAGCAGCTCCAGCAGTTCGCTCTCGGCGACGGGGCCGTCCACCAGGTGCAGGAAGGAGAGCAGCTGCGGGGCCTGGTCCACGGCCTGCCCGGCCAGCACGGCGAACACGCCGCGCAGCGCGGCGGGCGGCACCGGGGCGAGCAGGGTCCAGGCGTCGAACATCGCCGACCATCCGCGCACCACGGCCTCGTCGTCGTGCTCCCAGGCGTGCAGGCGCCAGCCGGGGCCGGCTCCGCCGTCCCGGGGCTCCACGAGGCCCACCAGCAGCGCCTGCCCCCATGCCTTGGCGGCGGCGCCGACCGTCATGGCCAGCGCCCGGCCGGCCTCGCGGGCGTCCTCGGTGAGCAGTTCGCCGCGCTTGTCGACCTCGGCCAGCTCACCGGCCCAGCGGGCGACGCGGACGGCGTCCACCAGCATCCGGCGGGCCAGCGGCGCCAGCTCGGCGGGTGCCGGGAAGCCCTCGGGCACGGGAACCCTGCCCCGCCCGGGAGCCGGAGCGGGCCCTCGCCGCCGGGGTACTCCGTTACGGGGGACACCCGCCCCGCCCGGCCTGCCACCGGCGGGCCGTTGGGCCGTTCCGGGGAGACGGGTCACCGTCGCACCGGTACCGATCGTCGGCGGGAGCGGGGCATCACGGTCGCGCGGGTTCCGAGACGTCACGTCGAGCAGTCTTCCCCTTGCACCGGCCTTCTGTCACATCCGGTTGTCCGTACGACCGGGCGACCGGTGGCGGCACCTCCGCAAGATCGGGCAACAGCGGCAAACCGCCTGGCCGGAAACGTGTGACCTGCCCATGCCACTCGCATCATCCCGGTTGCCGGGAATGCTCGGGCGGTTACCGTGCGTACGGGTGGGGGGTCAGTGGCCGGGCAAATTGTTGCCCCTGACATCGGGGTGGTTTTCGCGCCGGTCGCACGGGGAATCCCCTTCCGCCGACTTCCGGCGGAGCTGTCCAGTCCGAATCCGGACGGATGACGGGCGGGGCGGGGGGATCGTGCCGCGGGGGGAGGGGGGAAGGGAGAACCCTCCATCCCCCCCACGCGGAGAGGGGAAAAAGTCCTTTGTTGGT
>NZ_JBHVJT010000023.1:80117-110287 GCF_042798815.1 Kitasatospora sp. NPDC057738
CGGGGAACCCCCTTTCCGTCGCTTTCCGGGGGGGTTTCCCGGTCCGAGTCGGGAGGGGGGAGGGGGGGGGGGGGGGGGTTGTGCCGCGGGAGAGGTCGGACCGCCCGCCTCCTCCCGCGCCTACGGCGGAATGGGGGAAACGTTCATTCGTGGGCAGGGGGGAAGCGCGCCGGAAAAGCCGGCGCGGCCCAGCCGGAAACGCCCGCACGCGGAGGGGGGCGAGGGCGCGGCCCGTGGGTCTTGCGGGCCTCGCGGACCCTGTCGGACGGATCGGACGGATCGGGTCGACGGGTCGACGGGTCGACGGGGCGACGGGTCGACGGGGCGAACCAACGGGCCGGCTCGGACCTCGGCGGTGGGGCCGCGTTCCGATCCGCAGGGGCGGAAGCGGAGCACCGACCGCGGCACGTCCGGGAGACGTTCCGGCGAGGACCCGCCGGCGGCGCCCTACAGCAGCGGCGTGAGCCAGCGGCGGAGCAGTTCGGTGTACCGGTCGGGAGCGGTGTTCCAGAGGGCGGCGTGGTCGGCACCGGGGAAGGCCTGGAGGCTGACCACGTCGCGACGGGCGGCGGCCAGCTTCTCGGCGCTGCCGAAGGGCGCGATCCGGTCCTCGGGGCTGTGCAGGAGAAGGGTGGGCACCCGCAGGTCGGTGCCGTCGGCGATGCGGGCGAAGTCGGCGAGGTCGACGCCGGTGCGGCCCTCCGCGGCCAGGGCCCCGAGCTCGGCGGCGACGCCCTGGAACCCGGCCCGGGCGGCGTCCCGGCGGGCGGAGACCGGGAGGTCGAGCACCGGCGAGTCGAGGATGAGGCCGCTGACGGCGTGCGGCCACGCGGTGCGGGCCGCGGTCTGGAGGGCCGTGGTCGCGCCGACCGACCAGCCGTAGAGGATCACCTTGCCCGCGCCGCTGTCGAGCGCCAGCCGTACCGCCGCCTCGATGTCGCGCCACTCGGTCTCGCCGAAGTGGCTGAGCCCGTCCGGGGAGGCGGGGGCGCCCTGGTCGCCGCGGTAGGTGACGGCGAGGGTGGGCAGGCCGAGCCGGTCGAGGACGGGGAGCACCGGGAGGGTCTGCTGGCGGTCGGCCTCGGGGCCGTGCACCAGGATCACCCAGGTGCCGCGCTTGCCGTCGAGCCGCCAGGCGGGAAGGGCGCCGAGCTCGCCGTCGGCGGTGGTGTCGGTGAAGGGGAGGCCGAGTGCCTCGGTGGGGTCGCCGAGGTGGACCCGGGGGGTGAAGCGGACCTCGGTGCCGGGGGTGAGCGTGCCCCGGTCGGCGCGGAGCAGCCGGCGGGTGACGCCCCGCTCGTCGCTGTGCAGGACCTCCTCGACGACCGCGTGCCCGCCGTCCGCCCACTCGACCGCCCAGCGGCCGGGGCGCAGGCTCTCGGGGCCGCGGGTGAAGGTGACGCGGCCGGGGGCGAGGCCGCGGACCAGGACCGGCCCGGACTTCGGGACGGCGGCCACCGGACGGACCGTCCGCTCGGAGGCCCGACGGCCGATCACCAGCACGGCGGCCCCGACCGCGGCGGCCGCCACGACGGCGGCGGTTCCCCAACGCATTTCGCTCCCCGCTCTGTTGCTCACGGACCGGACGGTGTTCGGGCACCAGTTCACCGGCGCTCCGTCCGCCCGGCCACCGGGCTGGGCCGTCCGGGTCACCCGGGCGGCGGCCCGGCGGCGCCGAGGAGGTGCCGGGAGCGGGCGGCAGGGGTGTCGGTGGTGAGGGCGGGGCGGCGGAGCCGGCGGTGCCCCGGTGGGAGGGGACGTGGTGTTCCCGGTGGAGGGCGGCCCCGCGCCGGCGATCCCCCGGCGCGTCGGCGGCGTCCGCGTGTGACCAACCCCTCCGTGACCTCGGTTGACTCCCGGTTCGGGCCCGTGATGGGATCCTGGGGCCAAACGGAGGCATGGAGAGGAAGCCGGTGGAATTCCGGCGCGGTCCCGCCACTGTCACCGGGGAGCACGCTCGGAACATCGCCACGGCGGCCGTCGACGGCCGCTGGAAGGCTCCGGGGGTGCGTTCGACCCGGAAGCCAGGAGACTCTCGCCCCCGTCACGTCGATCCAGGGCGCGGACCCTGAGTGAGGACACGCACGCGATGCAGGCTGCCCCGCCCCACCGGACTCCGAGCTGCCTTCCGCCGTGCCCCCGATGACCCCGCTCGGGCCCTCCTCCTCGCCGCGCCCGCTGGCCCGCGCAGCCGCGTTCGCGCTCGGCGCCGTCGCGGGCCATGTCGCCGACGCCCGCTTCGCCGACCCCCGCCGGGGCCATCCGGTGGCCGTCTTCGGCAGCGCCGCGACCCGGCTGGAGCGTCGGCTGTGGCGCGACGACCGCGGCGCGGGGGCCGGGTACACGGCGCTGTGCGTGGGCGCGGTCGTGGCGGGCGCGCTCGCCCTGGACCGTACGGTGGGCCGGCGTCCGCTGGGCCGGGCGGTGCTGGCGGCGGCCGCGACCTGGACGGTGCTCGGCGGCACCTCGCTGACCCGGGAGGCGCGCACCATCGGCCGCTCGCTGGCCGCGGGCGACCTCGCGGCCGCCCGGGAGCGGCTGCCGCACCTGTGCGGGCGGGACCCGAGCGCGCTGGACGGGCAGCAGATCGCCCGGGCGGTGGTCGAGTCGGTGGCCGAGAACACCGCCGACGCCGTGGTGAACGCGCTGACCTGGGGCGCCCTGGCCGGCACGCCCGGCCTGCTGGCCTTCCGCGCCGTGAACACCCTGGACGCGATGGTGGGTCACCGCTCGCCGCGCCACGCCCGGTTCGGCTGGGCCTCGGCCCGGCTGGACGACCTGGCGGGCTGGCCGGGCGCCCGGCTGACGGCGCTGCTGACGGTGGCCGCCGCGCCCGAGCCCCGTACGGCCTGGCGGGTCTGGCGGCGCGACGGCTCCGCGCACCCGAGCCCGAACGCGGGCCAGGCCGAGGCGGCGTTCGCCGGCGCGGTGGGCGTACGGCTGGGCGGGGCGCTGCGGTACGGCGAGCGGGTGGAGCACCGGCCCGTGCTGGGTGCGGAGCTGCGGCCGGTGACGGTGGACGACATCGAGCGCGCCTGTGCGCTCTCCCGGCGGGTGGGCGCACTGGCGCTGGGTACGACGGTCGCGGGGCACGTCCTGCTGCGGATGCTGCTGAGGAAGAGGGGACGGGCATGAGCAAGGCGCTGCTGGTCGCGGGGACGACCTCGGACGCGGGCAAGAGCGTGGTGACGGCCGGGATCTGCCGTTGGCTCGTCCGCCAGGGCGTGCGGGTCGCGCCGTTCAAGGCGCAGAACATGTCGCTCAATTCCTTCGTCACCGCCGACGGCGCCGAGATCGGCCGCGCCCAGGCGATGCAGGCGCAGGCCGCCCGGGTGGAGCCGGAGGCGGCGATGAACCCGGTGCTGCTCAAGCCGGGCGCGGACGGCCGCAGCCAGGTGGTGCTGCTCGGCAGGCCGGTGGCGGAGGTGGGCGCGCTGGACTACCGCGAGCGCAAGCCCGTCCTGCTGGAGCGTGCCCTGGAGTGCCTGGCGGACCTGCGCGGCCGCTACGACGTGGTGGTCTGCGAGGGCGCGGGCTCGCCCGCCGAGATCAACCTGCGCGACCGCGACATCGCCAACATGGGCCTGGCGACGGCCGCCGCCCTGCCGGTGGTGGTGGTCGGGGACATCGACCGCGGCGGGGTCTTCGCGGCGATGTACGGGACGCTGGCGCTGCTGTCGGCGGAGGACCAGCGGCACGTGGCCGGCTGGTTCGTCAACAAGTTCCGCGGTGACGCGCGGCTGCTCGCGCCCGGGCTGGAGATGCTGCACGGGCTGACCGGCCGTCCGGTGCTGGGCACGCTGCCGATGCTGCCCGGGCTCTGGCTGGACGCCGAGGACTCGCTGGACCTGTCGACGGTGGTGGACCGGGCGGACGGGCCCGGGCCGTACGGCGCGGACGTGCTGCGGGTGGCCGTGGTGCGCTTCCCGCGGCTGTCCAACTTCACCGACATGGACGCGCTCGCGCAGGAGCCGGGCGTGCTGGTGCGCTGGGCGACCCGCCCGGAGGAGCTGGCCGACGCCGACCTGGTGGTGCTGCCCGGGACCCGGGCCACCGTCGCCGACCTCGCCTGGCTGCGCGAGCGCGGCCTGGAGCCGGCGCTGCGGGCGCGGGCGGCGGCCGGGCTGCCGGTCCTCGGGGTCTGCGGCGGCTACCAGATGCTGGCGCGCTCGATCGTGGACGAGGTCGAGTCGAAGGCGGGGGCCGTCGAGGGCCTCGGCCTGCTGCCGACGCAGGTGCGGTTCGGCGCCGAGAAGGTGCTGGCGCGGCCGGTCGGCGAGGCGTTCGGGCAGCGGGTGGAGGGCTACGAGATCCACCACGGGGTGGTCACCGTCGAGGGCGGGGACCCGTTCGTCTCCGACGGCCGGGGACGGAGTCTGGACGGCTGCCGGGTGGGCCCGGTCTGGGGCACGACCTGGCACGGCGCGCTGGAGAACGACGGGTTCCGCCGCGAACTCCTGCGCGAGGTCGCCGCGTTGTCGGGCCGGGCATTCGTCCCGGCCCCGGACACCTCCTTCGCCGCGGCGCGCGAGGCCCGGCTGGACCGGCTGGGCGACCTGATCGAGGAGCACGCCGACACCGACGCGCTGTGGAAGCTGATCGAGGGCGGGGTGCCGGCGGCCGGATCGCTGCCGTTCGTCCCGCCCGGGGCCCCTGGGAGTGACGCATGAGCCGGGTACGGCGGCAGTGCCGGGTACGGCAGCAGAGCCGGGCAGGATCACGGGACCAGGCAGGATCACGAAGCCGGGCAGGATCACGGAACCGGGCAGGATCACAGGACCGGACGGTGCCGCGGAACCGGGCACGACAGGAGTGGGGTACGGCATGAGTGACGTCCGCTATCCGTTCACCGCGATCGTCGGCATGGCCGACCTGCGGCTCGGGCTGCTGCTGAACGCGGTCTCCCCGGCCGTGGGCGGCGTGCTGGTGCGCGGTGAGAAGGGCACCGCGAAGTCGACCATGGTGCGCGCGCTGGCCGGCCTGCTGCCGTCCATCGCCACCGTGGACGGCTGCCGCTTCGCCTGCGACCCGGCCGCGCCCGACCCGCAGTGCCCGGACGGGCCGCACGTCTCCCCGCCCGCTTCCGAACGGCCGGCCCAGCTGGTCGAGTTGCCGGTCGGCGTGGCCGAGGACCGGATCGTCGGCTCGCTCGACCTGGAGCGGGCGCTGGCCGAGGGCGTCAAGGCGTACGAGCCCGGGCTGCTCGCGAGGGCGCACCGCGGCGTGCTCTACATCGACGAGGTGAACCTGCTCCAGGACCACGTGGTGGACCTGCTGCTGGACGCCGCCGCGATGGGCCGCTCCTACGTCGAGCGCGAGGGCGTGTCGGTGCGCCACGCGGCCCGGTTCCTGCTGGTGGGCACGATGAACCCGGAGGAGGGCGAGCTGCGGCCGCAGCTGCTCGACCGGTTCGGCCTGACCGTCGAGATCGCCGCCACCCGGGATCCGGCCGAGCGCGCCGAGGTGGTCCGCCGCCGGCTCGCCTACGACGCGGACCCGGCCGGCTTCGCCGAGCGGTTCGCCGAGGAGGAGCGGGCTCTCGCCGAACGCATCGTCGCGGCGCGGGAGTTGCTGCCCAAGGTCGAGCTGACCGATGTGGCGCTGCGTCAGATCACCGCCGTGTGCGCCGCGTTCGAGGTGGACGGGCTGCGCGCCGACATCGTGATGGCCCGCACGGCCGTCGCACTGGCGGCCTGGGACGGGCGCACCGAGGTGCAGGAGGAGGACGTCCGCAAGGCGGCGCGGCTGGCGCTGCCGCACCGGCGCCGCCGCAACCCCTTCGACGCGCCGGGGCTGGACGAGGAGCAGCTGGACCGGACGCTGGAGGAGCACGCGCAGCAGGAGGAGCCGGAGCCCGAGGGCGACGGATCCGGCCCGGACGGCGACGGGCCGGACGGCGACGGCGACGGGCCGGAGGGCGGTCCGGACGGGGGCGGCCCCGACGGCGGCGGCGCGCCCGAGCCGTCCGACGGCGGCCCCGAGGGGTCCGCTCCCGAGCCGCCGGCCCCCGAGGCACCCTCCCCCGAGGGCCCCGAGGAGCCGGCGCAGCAGCCCGTGCCCGCCCAACACCCCTCCCCCGCAAGGGAGTCGGCGCCGGTCGCGGCCGGGGACCCGTACCGGACCCAGCTGTTCACCGTCAAGGGCACCGGGCACGGCGCCCAGGGCCGCCGCTCCCCCGCCGAGACCACCGGCGGGCACACCATCCGCGCCCGCCGCCCGCAGGGCGCGCTCGGCCGGCTGCACCTGACCGCGACCCTCCAGGCCGCCGCGCCGCACCAGGCGGCGCGCGGGCGCAGCGGGCGCGCGCTGGTGGTGCACAAGGACGACTTCCGCGAACAGGTGCGTCAGGGGCGGGAGTCCAACCTGGTGCTGTTCGTGGTGGACGCCTCCGGGTCGATGGCCGCCCGGCAGCGGATGACCACCGTCAAGGGCGCGGTGCTGTCGCTGCTGATGGACGCCTACCAGCGCCGCGACAAGATCGGCATGATCACCTTCCGGGGCGCGGGTGCCGAGCTGGCGCTGCCGCCCACCTCCTCGGTGGAGGTCGGCGCGGCCCGGCTGGAGTCGCTGCCCACCGGCGGGCGGACCCCGCTGGCCGCCGGCCTGCTGCGCGCGCACGAGGTGCTGCGGGTGGAGCGGCTGCGCGACCCGAGCCGGCGCCCGCTGCTGGTCGTGGTGACCGACGGCCGGGCCACCGGCGGGCGGGACGCGCTCGCCCGCTCGCACCGCGCGGCCGCGCTGTTCGCGGCGCAGGGCACGGCGAGCGTGGTGCTGGACTGCGAGTCCGGCCCGGTCCGCCTGGGCCTGGCCCGCACCCTGGCCGGGCTGCTCGGCGGCACCGCCGTCGGCCTGGACGAGCTGCGCGCCGAGGGCGTGGCCTCGCTCGTCCGCGAGAGCCGGTCCGACAACCGTTCTGCGAACCGTGCAACCACCGCGATGCGAAAGGCGGCCTGAGCCGACATGCCCAAGGGTGTCCCCGAGAGCGTCCCCGACGACGGCCTGACGACCCGTCAGCGCCGCACACTGCCGATCACCGCCGTGCACACCGGCCCCGGCAAGGGCAAGTCCACGGCCGCGTTCGGCATGGCGCTGCGGGCCTGGAACCAGGGCTGGCCGGTCGGGGTGTTCCAGTTCGTGAAGTCCGCCAAGTGGAAGGTCGGCGAGGAGAACGCGCTGCGCGTGCTCGGCGCCTCCGGCGAGGGCGGCACCGTCGACTGGCACAAGATGGGCTCCGGCTGGTCCTGGATCCAGCGCTCCGCCGAGCAGGAGATGTCCAGCGAGGAGGCGGCCAAGGAGGGCTGGGAGCAGGTCAAGCGGGACCTCGCGGCCGAGACCTACCGCTTCTACGTGCTGGACGAGTTCACCTACCCGATGCACTGGGGGTGGGTCGACCCGGACGAGGTGGTGGCCGTGCTCAAGGACCGTCCGGGCAGTCAGCACGTCGTCATCACCGGCCGGTACGCGCCCGAGGCGCTGACCGGATTCGCCGACCTGGTCACCGAGATGACCAAGGTCAAGCACCCCATGGACGCCGGCCGCAAGGGCCAGCGCGGTATCGAGTGGTAGGCCGTTGAGCACCGTCCCCCGCCTCGTCGTCGCCGCGCCCTCCTCGGGCGCCGGCAAGACCACCGTCGCCACCGGCCTGATCGCGGCGCTCGCCGCGCGCGGGCTGGCGGTGTCGCCGCACAAGGTCGGCCCCGACTACATCGACCCGGGCTACCACGCGCTCGCCGCCGGGCGCCCGGGCCGCAACCTGGACGCCTTCCTGTGCGGGCCGGAGCGGATCGCACCGCTGTTCCTGCACGGCGCGGCGGGGGCGGACGTCGCGGTGGTCGAGGGGGTCATGGGCCTGTTCGACGGGGCCTCCGGGCGCGGGGAGCTGGCCTCCACCGCGCACGTCTCCAAGCTGCTGCGGGCGCCGGTGGTGCTGGTGGTGGACGGCTCCTCGCAGTCCCGCTCGGTGGCCGCGCTGGTGCACGGCTTCGCCTCCTGGGACCCGCAGGTGCGGCTCGCCGGAGTGATCCTCAACCGGGTCGCCTCCGACCGGCACGAGCAGCTCCTGCGCGAGGCCCTGGAGGAGGGCTCCGGCGTGCCGGTGCTGGGCGCGCTGCGCCGCTCAGCCGCGGTCGCCACGCCGTCCCGCCACCTCGGGCTGATCCCGGCGGTGGAGCGCTCGGCGCAGGCCCTGCGGGCGGTCGCCGACATGGGCGAGCTGGTGGCCTCCTCGGTCGACCTGGACGCCCTGCTCGAACTCGCCCGGACGGCACCGGACCTGGACGCCGAACCGTGGGACCCGTCGGCCGAGGTCACCCCGGTGGCCGGCCGGCCGCGGATCGCGGTGGCGGGCGGCGCGGCCTTCTCCTTCTCGTACGCCGAGAACGCCGAACTGCTCGGCGCGGCGGGCGCGGAGGTGGTCCCGTTCGACCCGCTGCACGCCTCGTCGCTGCCCGAGGACACGGCCGGCCTGGTGATCGGCGGCGGCTTCCCGGAGCTGTACGTGCGCGAGTTGAGCGGCAACGCCGAACTTCGCGCCGCCATCGCCGGGTTCGCCGCCGCGGGCGGGCCGATCGCCGCCGAGTGCGCCGGACTGCTCTACCTGGGGCGGGAGTTGGACGGCCTGCCGATGTGCGGCGTGCTGGCCACCGACGCCCGGATGACCGAGCGGCTCACCCTCGGCTACCGGGAGGCGGTCGCCCTGCACGACTCCCCGCTGGGCCCGGCCGGCACCAGGCTGCGCGGCCACGAGTTCCACCGCACGGTCTGCGAACCCGGGGCGGGCGAACTCCCGGCCTGGGGCTGGCGCCTTCCCACCGGCCCCCGCACCGAGGGCTTCGCGGGCGGCAACGTGCACGCCTCCTACCTGCACCTGCACTGGGCGGGCGCGCCGGCGCTGGCGTCCTCCTTCACGGCCGCGGCGGCGGGCTTCGCGGCCAGGGCGGGCTTCGCGGCGGGAGCGGGCTTCGCGGCGGGAGCGGCCGGAGGCGTGCAGTCCGCGGCTCGTCCCGTCCCCTGGGGCGCCCCCGGATAACGCGGCGACGCCGCGGGGTGTGCGGCCATAGGCTCCGCCCATGCATGTGATCGTTCTCAACGGCGGGTCCAGCTCCGGCAAGTCGAGCATCGCCCGGCGCCTGCAGGAAGTTCTGCCGGACCCGTGGCTGCACCTCGGCGCGGACACCATGGTCGACGCACTGCCGGCGTCGTTGCGCGACGGCGGCGAGGGGATCGGCGGGCTGGAGGGCGGGAACGGGACGGTCGAGGTCGGCCCGGTCTTCGCCGCGCTGGACGCCGCCTGGACGCTCGGGGTGGCGGCGATGGCCCGGGCCGGGGCGCGGATCGTGGTGGACGAGGTGTTCCTCGGCGGCGCCGCTTCGCAGGCCCGGTGGCGGGCGGCGCTGGAGGGTCTGGACGTGCTCTGGGTCGGGGTGCGCTGCGATCCTGCGGTGGCCGCGGCGCGAGAGGCCGCGCGCGGCGACCGGGCGGCCGGAATGGCCGCCGCGCAGGCCTCGGCGGTGCACCAGGGCGTCGCCTACGACCTGGTCGTCGACACCTCGCGGGCCTCGGTGGACGACTGCGCCCGGCTCGTCGCCGGGCGGGTGGCGTCCGACGGTTGAGCCGCCGCCGGCCGGGCGGTACCGTCCGCCGGGCGCTGCTCCGGGCCGATGGCCGGCGCGCGGGTGACGACGGCGGCGAGCGCCGGGTCGACGACCCGGACCGCCGCCGGCGCCGCCGGATCCCGGGCCTAACGGTCGAGCAGCACGGCGAGGTAGCGGTCGATCTCCTCGCGCAGTTCCTCGGGCATCGGCACGTGCCAGTGCCCGCTGCCGGCCGTCGCGTTGAACAGCACGCCGTCGCACCAGCGGATCAACCGGCGGGAGTCCCCCGTCGGGTCGCCCGAACCGGCGGCGGCGAGCAGCTCGGCGGCGCGCTGGGCGAAGCGCGCGCCCAGCCGGTCGTAGAGGGAGCGCAGTTCGGGCCTGCGGGTGGCCTCCAGGGCGAGCTCCAGGCGGGCCAAGGTGATCCGGCGGCCACCTGTGAGCGCCTGGAAGAGCACCTCGGCGCCGACCTCGGCCAGCAGCTCGCGCGGCGGGACGGCGGCCGCCGGCAGCTCGCCCTCGACGAGGACCGGGTAGTCGGCGGTCTCCCGCTCGACGATCCGGGTGAGCACGAGCTCCAGCAGGGCGGCCCTGGTCCGGGCGAGGTTGGAGGTCGAGCCGGCGGGCAGGCCGGACGCGTCGTCCACGGCGCGGTGGGTGAGCCCGCGCAGGCCGGCGTCGGCGATCACGTCGATGGCGGCGTCGGCGATCAGGGTCGGGCGCGGGGGTGTCATGGGTCCGATCATGGCCTTTCCGAAGAGGCTCCCCCAACTCACTACAGCCGCAGTTTACGACTCACTACATGTGTAGTACCGTTCGGTGCGCCGGACACTACACCTGTAGTGGCCAGAGCGCGCGAGAAGAGGAGCTCCCTCATGGGCCTGCACCAGGCGATCGTCATCGGCGGCGGCATCGGTGGCCTCGCCGCCGCCCTCGCCCTCCACCGACAGGGCGTCCCCGTCCGCGTCCACGAGCGCGCCGACTCCCTCGAACCCGTCGGCGCCGGACTCGCCCTGGCCCCCAACGCCCTGCGCTGCCTCGACCGGCTCGGCATCGGCGGGCACCTGCGCGCCCTCGCCACCCCGCACCCCGCCGTCGGCCTGCGCCACCCCTCCGGCCGCTGGCTCGTCCGCACCAGCACGTCCGCCTTCGAGGCCCGCTTCGGCGACACCATCGCCGCCGTCGCCCGCGCCGACGTCATCACCGCCCTGGTCGACGCGCTCCCGGAGGGCACCGTCCGCACCGGCTCGCCCGCCACCCTCGTCACCCCCGGCAGCACGACCGGGCCCGCCGTCGTCCGCACCGCCGACGGGGAGGAGACGGCCGACCTGGTCGTCGCCGCCGACGGCATCCACTCCGCGACCCGGAGCCTGCTCTTCCCCCGGCACCCCGGCCCCCGCTACAGCGGGTTCACCACCTGGCGCACCATCGTCACCCCCGGCCGCCTCCCGGCCGCCGCCGGCGAGGTGTGGGGCCGCGGGAAGCTCGCCGGAATCGTCCCGCTCGCCGACGGCCGGGTCTACGTGTACGGCGCCGCCCTCGCCCCGGCCGGTGAACGGGCCGCCGACGGGGACGAGCGGGCCGAACTCCTGCGCCGGTACGGCGACTGGTGCGCCCCCGTACCGCAACTGTTCGCCCTGGCCGAGCCCGAGCGGGTCCTGCGCCACGACGTCCGGGACCTCGCCGACCCGCTGCCCGCCCACCACCACGGCCGGGTCGCCCTCCTCGGCGACGCCGCCCACGCGATGTGCCCCTTCCAGGGCCAGGGCGCCTGCCAGGCCATCGAGGACGCCCTCGTCCTGGCCTCCCCGCTCACCCCCGGCACCGACCCCGCCGCCGCCCTGCCCGCCTACACCGCCGCCCGGCTCCCCCGCACCACCGCCGTCGTCGCCGGCTCCCGCCGCATCGGCGACCTCGTCGCCCTCCGCTCCCCCGCCGCCACCTTCCTGCGCACCACCGCCCTCACCCTCGCCGGCCTGCTCCCCGCCCGCGCCCTGCTGAGCCGCGCGGCCCGGACGTACAACTGGCGGCCGCCGACCCCGGGCGGGGCGGCGTGAGGGGACCGCCCTCCGCCGCACACGTCCGCCGAGCACGTCCGCCGCGGCTCTCGGAGCCGCGGCCGGGGCAGGCGCGGGGGCGGGGTCCGGGCGGCCGTCAGGCGAGCTTGCCGAAGGTGCCGTCGAGCGGGTCGGACCGGTGGCAGGCGACGCAGCGCAGCCGGGTGTAGATCGCCACCGCGCCCATGAAGACGTCCTCGCGCCCGTCGGCCGGGGACTCGGAGGAGGCCGGCTCCCCGCAGTCCAGGCAGACGCGGCGGGGGCGGGCGGCGACCGAGCAGGCGCGGCAGATCAGGTGGGTCGGGTGTTCCGCGTGCACGACGACGGGCTGGGGGCCGCCGTGCAGCAGGTGGTCGCACCACGTGCAGGACTCGTCCTGCTGGGCCGCCAGCATCCGGGCCCGGGTCTCCTGCTGCCACTTCGCCGCGTGCTGCAGCGGCACCCTGACGGGCGGCCCCCACCCGGAGGCGGTGAGCCACCGGGCGCCCTCCGCGCCGGCGGCCCGCAGCTGGTCGTCGACGGCGATGTCCCTGGGCGTCTTCTCGTTCATCGGGGTCTCTCCTCCGCTGGGCTTCCGCAGAGGACAACGCGGCCGGGACGCGGCCGGACACGCGGCGCGGCGCACCCGACCCCGGTTCAGAGGAGCGGCTCGGTGTCCCCGTGCGCGATGAGCAGCTTGCGCAGCAGGGCGTCGAGCCGGGTGCGCTCGTCCGCGTCGAGGGCCGAGAGGATGCGTTCCTCGTTGCCGACGTGGCCGGCCAGGGCGCCGTCGATCAGCTCCTTGCCGGCCGGGGTGAGGCGGACCAGGACGGCGCGGCGGTCGCTCGGGCACGGGTTGCGCTCGACCAGGCCCTTGGCGGACAGCCGGTCGACCCGGTTGGTGATGGCGCCGGAGGTGACCATCGCGGACTTGAGCAGCGCGCGGGCGTTGAGCTCGTACGGCTCCCCGGAGCGGCGCAGCGTGGCCAGCACGTCGAACTCGGAGGAGTCCAGGCCGCAGGCGGTGAAGTACTCGCGCAGGGCGTTGTCGACCCGGACGTTGAGCCGTCGGAGCCGGCCGATCAGGGCCATGGGCCCGGCGTCCAGGTCGGGGCGGGCCCGGGCCCACTGCTCGACGATGTCGTCCACGGTGTCGCGCTGCTGCATGTCCGCCGCCCTCCCGGGGCCGTCCGTTCCGAAGCCTTCCGTCCAACGCAGATATCTTAACATTCACATACTTGACGTTCTCCGATCCTGGGCGTAGAAAGTATCTCAACGTTCAGATAATCAACGTTCAGGGGGACGTCATGGCCGTCATGGACCGCAAGCGCGCGGGGATCGCCGTCACCGCCGCACTCGCCCCGGCCGCGTGGGGCACCACCTACCTCGTCACCACCCAGCTGCTGCCCGAGGGCCGCCCGCTGCTGCTCGCCGCCCTGCGCGCCCTGCCGGCCGGACTGCTCCTGCTGCTGATCGGCCGCCGACTTCCCAAGGGGCGCTGGTGGGGGCGCGCGGCCGCACTCGGGATGCTCAACATCGGGCTGTTCTTCCCGCTGATGTTCGTCGGCGCGTACCGCCTGCCCGGCGGCGTCGCCGCCACCATCGGGGCGATCCAGCCGCTGCTCGTCGCCGGGTTCTCGATCGGCGTGCTGCGGGTGCGGCCCGGACGGCGGGCGGTGATCGCGGGACTGGTCGGGGTCGGCGGAGTGGCCCTGCTGGTGCTCAAGAGCGGCGCCCGGCTGGACGGCGTCGGGATCGCCTCGATGGTCGCCGGGATCTCCCTGATGGCCATGGGCACCGTCCTCACCCGCCGCTGGGGCCGCCCCGAGGGCGCCACCCTGCTCGACCTCACCGCCTGGCAGCTCCTGGCCGGCTCGGTCTTCCTCGTGCCGCTCGCCGCCGTGGTCGAGGGCGCGCCGCCCGCCCTCAGCGCCGCCAACCTGGCCGGCTTCGCCTACCTCGGCCTGTTCGGCACCGCGCTCGGCTACTTCCTCTGGTTCCGCGGCATCGAGCACCTCGGCGCCGGCCCGGCATCCTTCCTCGGCCTGATCAACCCGGTCGTCGCCACCCTCGGCGGCCTCGTCGTCCTCGGCCAGACCCTCACCCCCTGGCAGCTCCTCGGCCTTCTCCTCGCCCTCGCCGCCATGCTCGTCGGCCAGGCCCCCGCCCGCCGCACCCCGGCACCGGCACCGGCACCGGCACCGACCACCGCGCCCACCCCCCGGCCCGAACCGGCCACCGCCCGCTGACCGCAGTCCTCGAACGCCTGCCGGGTGCCCACCCGCAGGCATTCGGCTGTTTCCGACCCCCCTCGCCCCGGCCTCCGGACCGGGGCGTACGGCGCTCCCACGCGGGTAGGGGGCCGTTGGCCCGGCTCAACCAGGGCGGGAGAAAGAGGGTTGCCCGATGGTCGATTCCGACGAACTGCGCTCCGCGATCACCGCACAGGTCGAAGGGTTCGCAAGGGCCGGCGGCGCGGGCGTGCGCAGCGTCCTGGTCAAAACGCTCGACAGCCCCCGGCTCACCGTCGCCCACCGGGCAGACCTGGCACTTCCCGCGGCGAGCCTGGCCAAGATGATCCTCGGGGTCGCCCTCTTCGACTCCGCCGAACGCGGCGAGCTCGACCTCGATGAGCGCGTCCGGATCGGGGCCCTCCCGGGCACGATGTACCCGAGCGTGCTCCAGGCCCTCGACCCCGACTCGACCGTCACCGTACGGGAGTTGTGCGGCTTCGCACTGGTGACCAGCGACAATCCGGCCGCCGAACACGTACGCGCCGTCCTGGGCCAGGAGCGGATCGACGCCACGATCAAGGCCGTCGGACTGCACAGCACGGCCTTCCCTGCCGGGTTCTCCGAGCAGGAACTCGGTCCGCTCGGCCGGGCCAACACCACCACCGCCGAGGACATGCTGCGGTTGGTCGAGTACATCGACCGGACGCCACACCTCGAACCGGTCCGGCGCTACCTGGTCAACTACCTGCGCAACGACCGGATTCCGTCCCGTCTGGACGACGAGGTCCCGGTGCGACACAAGACCGGAAGCCTTCGCGGCATCGTGAACGACGCGGGCATCGTGCTGCATCCCGCGAACCGCATCGCCATGGTCTTTCTGACCGAGGGACAGGCCGATAACGTTCGTACGGCACAGGAGATCGGGGAGGTCTCCGAACGGATCGTCCGGATCATCGCAGAGGGGTCGGCGCTCTGACGCGGCCCACCGGGGGTGGCGTGTGACCGTGTCTCGCGAACGACAACTGCGCAAGATCCTCGCACTGGTCAACACCCTCGCGCTGACGGTGGGGTTGGCGTGCGTGGTGACCGCGGCACTGATGACCCACCAGCAGGTCCTCGCCACCGTCCTCAGCCTCATCGGCGGCGCCTTCGTGTCGGCGGCGGCCGTCACGCTGGCGATCGGCTCCCTCACCGTACGGGAGACCACGGAGCAGGTGGACAGCGCCGTGCTTCGCGGCATGCAGGACGTGCTCGGCCCGGTGCGCGACCCGTTGTTCGCCGGAGCGCTGTCCGCCTACCGCTACGACTGCCTGCTCTCCCCCGCACCGGACGGTGACGCCCATCCCGACTACCTCTACCAGAGCTTCCGGATCTCCTACCGCGTCCAGGCCTTGCCCGGAACGGTGACGATCGCCTGCCTCGCCTCCAACGACGACGCCGGCCTGGACGGCTTCACCGGGCCCGAGTGCCTGCTCCGGTGGATGATCGACGACAACCTGGACCCGGACGACCCGGGGGTCTTCAGAGTCGGCGCGGTCAGGGTCGACAACCGGGATCTGGAACGCACGTCCGCGAGGCACGAGGACATCGTCGGCGGGCGCGCCAGGGTCGAACACTTCGTGGTACCGCGCGAGGCACAGACCACCGCGGGCCATCTGGTGGAGCTGAGCGTCACGGCGCGCAAGTTCGTGGGCAACGACCGACGGATCCGCGTCCAGGCCCAGGTGTTCCGCCATGTCACCGATGCCGAGTACAGGCTCACCGTCGACCCGGCACTCCGGCCGACCCGCCTGAGCGTTAACGCGTCGGAGATCAGCGCGCTCGGGGCCGCCCACGGTGCGAGCGTCCGGGCCACCTTCCCCGAACCGTTCAACAGCACGGCCGGGCTGATCCAACTGCCGTTCCCCCTCCAGCCCGGCAGCGTCATGGCCTTCACCATCGACCGGAACGTGGCCTGACCCGCCCGGGCGGCGGGTCAGCCGGTGGCGCGGATGTAGATGTCGGCGGCGCCGGGCAGGCCGCCGGGGATGGTGGCGACGTAGATGCGGCGGGCGGTGGGGGCGTGGGTGGGGAGGTCGGTGGGGGTCGGGGTGGGGGTGGGGGTCCAGGTCGGGGTGGGGAGCGGGGCGGGGGCGGGGTCGTCGGGGGTGGGCTCGTCCGGGGCGGCCGCGGGGGCCGGTTCGACGGTGGGGTCCTCGGGGTCGGCATCGGGGTCGCCGGGGTCCGGGGCGGCGGCGGTCGGGTCGGAGGGCCCGGCCGGGTCGGTGGGCTCGGCGTCCGGGGACGGGCTCTCGGCGGGCGCGGCGGCGGGGTCGGCGGTGGCGGACGGGCCGGGCGCGGGCGTCGGCGCGGACTCGGGGAGCTCCGGGGCCTCGGCCGGCTCGTCGCCGCCGAGGGCGGCGAGCAGGTCCGCCGGGAGCGGGGCGGCCGGCCCGGGCGAGGGGAGGTCGTAGGCGCTGAGGAAGTCACCGAGGCCGGGGGCCCTGCCGCCGCCGAGGCGGTAGTGCAGGTAGGCGACCGGGGCGCCGCCGGAGGTGTGGGTGTAGACGGCGCCGACCGGGACGTAGAAGCGGCCGACGCCGGGATGCTGGGACGGGTGCAGGCCGGCCAGGCGTTCGGCGCGGTCGCGGTCGGTCTCGCGGCCGGTGCCGCCGGCGGTGAGCGCGTTGACGCCGCGCACCACGAGGGCGGCGGCGACGGACACGCAGAGCACCAGCCCGACGGCGACGGTGCGCCGCAGGACCGGGCGGCCGTGCAGCGCGGGCCAGGAGTCGGTCACCGTGCGCTCGGGTGGAATGCCGTCCACGGTTGTCTCGCTCCCCCGTTCGTTCAGGACGCCTGATCAGGACGTCGCACTCTGCTCGACGTGGGACCGTAGCCGAGAGTTCCTCAGCCCAGGTAGGCGGGGGCGACCGCAGCCCTGGTGACCGGCTGCGCGCTGCCCGAACCGTCCGCCGGGACGGTCCACAGGTCGGCGCCGTAGTCGCCGGGCAGGGCGTAGACCAGGGTGCCCCCGCCGGACCAGAGCGCCTGGTCGTCGATGTTGCGCTGCTCGGCGGTGGCGGTCTCGGTCATGGTGGCGAGGTCGAGCACGTACAGCCGCCACGGGGCGTCGGCGGGCAGGCCGGGAACGCGCTTCTTGTACGCGACGCGGGTGCCGTCCGGGGAGAGCGAGGGGCACTCGACGTTGTCGTGCAGGGTGGTGAGGGTTCGGGCGGCGAGGTCGCCGCGGACGAGGTGGGTCCGCCCGGCGCTGGCGAGGGTGGCGTAGAAGGTGGTGTCGTCGGCGAAGGTGACGCCCCAGATGTTGATGTCGTGCGCCTGGTACGGGTGGCCGTCCAGGACGACCGAGAAGTCCTCCAGGTTCTCCCGCAGGTTCCAGTCCCGGACGTCCACGATCGAGGTGCGGGTGGAGAAGTCGCTGCCCGCGTACGAGTCGCCGCTGACGAAGACCGTCCAGGCGGCGAGGTGCCCGGACGGGGAGACCCGGGAGCGGGTGGGGATGCCGGCCGCCGGGAACGAGCGGAGCTCGCGCAGGTGGTCGTCCAGGACGACGGCGCGGTAGGTGTCCTCCAGCGCGCCGTGCTGGGCCTGGAGGCAGATGCCGGTGCCGGCGGCGGCGTGGAAGCGCAGGCACTGGACGCCGGAGGCGGTGCGCGGGCCGTCGGGCCGATCAGCGGCGACGGAGGTGATCTCGTCCCGGTGCGGGCCCCAGGCCATGTTGCGGAACAACAGCTGTCGTCCGCCGGACTGCACCTGTAGTGACACCGGGCCGGGCGTGACGGACGGCCCGCCGGGCTGGGCCTGGTCCCGGCGGGCGGTGCGGTCGGCGGCGTTGAGCACGGCCCCGGTGCCGACCGCGCCGAGCAGCACGACGGCGACCAGCAGGATGATCATCCTGGTGCGGTTCCGCAGGTTCATCGGGTCTCCTCCGGGGTCTTCGCGGCGACGGGTCCGGGCTGCTCCGCAACGGGGACGGGCTGACCGGCGGCGGGCCCGGGCCGCCCCGTGACGGGCCCGGCCGGACCCGCGGCGGGTCCGGCCGGGCGCAGCACCGCCGCCGCGCCGAGCACGCACAGCCCCAGCGCCCCCGCCGACCAGCCCAGCGCCGCCGGGCCGCCGACCACCCCCCACAGCGCGCCGAACAGCAGCGAGCAGGCGAACCGGGCCAGCGCCTGTCCGGTGCCGACCAGGGCGAGCCCGGCGCCGCGCTGCTCGGCGGGTACGGCGTCGGCGGCCGCGGCGGCGAGCACGCCGTCGGTGGCCGCGTAGAAGGTCCCGTGCAGCACCAGCACGCAGAGCACCGCCGGCAGCCCGCGCAGCGGTGACAGCAGCAGCCCGTACGCGAGCAGCAGCACCCCGTGCCCGGCGAGGAAGAGCCGGTGGCGGCCGATCCGGTCGGCGAGCGCGCCGAGCGGGACGGCGAGCAGCAGGAAGGCGGCGGCGGTGCCCAGCGGCAGCAGCGGGAAGAGGCCGACGGGCAGGTCCAGCCGGCGCTGGACGAGCAGGTAGAGGAAGGAGTCGCTGACGGTGGTGAGGCCGAGCAGGACGGCGCAGAGCGTCAGCCGGCGCAGCCCCGGCAGCCGCAGCAGGGTGAGGCTGTCGCGCAGCGAGGGGGCGGAAGTCGACAAATCGTCACCCTGCTGCCGGTTCGGCACGAACAGCAGCAGGATCAGCACCCCGAGCGCCGCGACGCACGCGCTGACCGCGAACACCGCGTCGTAGCCGTGCCGCTCGCCGCCGTCGGCCAGCAGCGGGCCGCCGGCCAGCCGCAGCACCAGGAACGCGGTGAGCGGCCCGAGCAGGGCGCCGGCCGTGTCCATCGCCCGGTGCACCCCGAACGCCCGGCCGCGGTGGGCGGGTTCGGTGGCGAGCGAGATCATCGCGTCCCGGGGGGCGGTGCGCAGGCCCTTGCCGGTGCGGTCGACGGCGATCACGGCACCGATCAGCGGCACGGTGTGGACGAACAGCAGCAGCGGCCGGCACAGCGCGGACAGCCCGTACCCGACGGCCGCGACGGTCTTGTGGCGGGCCGCGCCGTCGCGGCCGCGGCGGTCGGAGAGGTGGCCGCCGACCAGCCGGACCAGTGCGCTGAAGCCGTTCTGGATGCCGTCGAGCAGACCGAAGCCGAGCGGGGAGAGGCCGAGACCGGTGAGCAGGTAGAGCGGGAGGACGGCGGTGACCATCTCCGAGGAGATGTCGGTGACCAGGCTGACCGCACCGAGGGCGACCACCGCCCCGGGCACGGCGGCCCGCCGCACCGGGCCCGCGGCCGGCCCGGCGGTGGTCGGCGCGGCGGGGGACGGGCCGTCGGGGGTCGGCCCGGCGGGGGCCTTCGAGCTGCGCGAGTCCGCGACGTACACGGCCGTCAGTTCCGGATTCCGGTGCGGCCGACGGCGCCCGCGGAGCGCGGCCGGGGACGGGGCCGGGGACGGCTGCCGGGGGCGAGGGTTCCGGGGGCGCGCAGTCGTGCGAAGGCCATGGGGTCCTCCGGAGGTCGGGGATTCCTGGGCGGGAGCGCCGAGAACAGTAGGAGCGCCGTGGTGTCGTGTACCGCACAACGCAGATGAAGAACAGGCGAACAGCTGCCGCGCCGCGGCGGACCCGGGGCGGACGGCGCGGACGGCGGACCCGGCACGGACGGCGGACCCGGCACCGACGGAGGACCGGCGTCGGACGTCACACCCACCGCGATTGACCCGTTCCGGCCGGGCGTGGTGGGATCACCGGAGTTCGGGACGAAAGGTGCGGCACGTGAGCGAACCGGTCGCCGGCGCCCCCCGCACTCTGGTGGTGGGGATCGGCGCGAGCAGCGGCGCCGAACGGACCGAGGTCCTGCGACTGCTCACGGACACCCTCCGGGAGACCGGCCTGACGCCATCCGCCGTGGCCCGGCTGGCCACCGTGACGGGCAGGGCGGACCACCCGGCGGTGCGCTGGGCGGCCGACCACCTCGCCGGGGTGCCCGTGGACGAGCACCCGCCCGAGGTACTGGCGGGCGTGCCGGTGCCGAACCCCTCCGCCACCGTCGGTACGGCTGTCGGCACCGCGAGCGTGGCCGAGGCGGCGGCACTGGCGAGCGCGCCGGGCGGCCGGCTCGTGGTCACCAAGCGGAAGTCGGCGCGGGCCACGGTCGCGATCGCCCGGACGGCGGCGCGCGGACACCTCGCGCCGCTCGACGTGGACGCGGACCCGCCGCCACCGCCCCCGACCCCGGCACCGACCCCGACCCCGGCACCGGCCGCACAGCCGGCACCACCAGCCCCGACCGGCACCGGCCGAACCACCTGAGCCACCCAAGCCGCCCGAAACCCGAAGCACCCGAAGCACCCGAAGCACCCGCAAGGAGACCCCGCGTGACCGCCCCCGAACCCGACCTGCGCCACCACGGCGACGCCGAGGTGCGCGCCGACGGGCTCGGCCTGGTCGACCTCGCCGTCAACGTCCGCACCGGCACTCCCCCGGCGTGGCTGCGCGAGCACCTCGCGGCCACCCTCGGCGACCTCGCCGCCTACCCCGACCAGAGCGCCGCTCGCGCCGCGGTGGCCGCCCGGCACGCCCGCCCGGTCGAGGAGGTGCTGCTCACCTCGGGGGCAGCGGAGGCCTTCGTCCTACTGGCAAGGGTTCTGACTTCACGTCACATCGCCGTGGTGCACCCGCAGTTCACCGAACCGGAGGCGGCCCTGCGGGACGCCGGGCACCGGGTGCACCGGGTGCTGCTCTCCCCCGAGGACGGGTTCCGGCTGGGCGCCGTCCCCGAGGAGGCGGACCTGGTCGTCCTCGGCAATCCGACCAACCCGACCTCCGTGCTGCACCCCGCCGAGGCCGTCGCCGCGCTGGCCCGACCCGGGCGCACCCTGGTGGTGGACGAGGCGTTCATGGACACCGTGCCGGGCGAGCGGGAGTCCCTCGCCTCCGTCCGGGATCTGCCCGGCCGGGTCGTCGTGCTGCGCAGCCTCACCAAGACCTGGGGGCTGGCCGGACTGCGGATCGGCTATGTGCTCGGGCCCGCCCCGCTGATCGCCGACCTCGGCGCCGCCCAGCCGCTCTGGCCGGTCTCCACCCCGGCACTGGCCGCCGCCGAGGTGTGCAGTGGCCCGGCGGCGCTCGCCGAGGCCGAGCTGGCCGCGGCCGAACTGGCGCTCCGGCGCGAGCACTTGGTGAAGGGCCTGGCCGCCTTCCCGTCGGTGCGGCTGTACGGCGAGCCGGCCGCTTCCTTCGTCCTGGTCCGGTTGCCGGATGCGGCGACCGTCCGGCAGCGGTTGCGCGAGCACGGCTTCGCCGTCCGGCGCGGGGACACCTTCCCGGGGCTGGGCGAGGAGTGGCTGCGGATCGCCGTCCGGGACGAGGAGACCACCGACCGATTCCTCAACGCCCTTGAGGCAGTGCTCGGTTCGGCCTGACCGGCGCGACACCGGCGCCCTCCGGCCGCCCGCCGCCTGCCCGTCCGCCCATCAGGCCGGACGGGCGGACGGGCAGCCGAACTGACGAACGGACGGCCAGGCGGCCGGCCGGCCGGCCCGACGGGCAGACAGCTCAGCCCGCACCGACGCGACGAGCGCTACTGGAGCCCGAGCGCCTCCGCCGCCATGGCGGTGCCCTTCACCCGGGCCGCGATCTTGGCGAAGGCGGTGTCCCGCGAGGTGGAGGCGTCGTCGGCGAACGGCGAGAATCCGCAGTCGTCGGTCGTGCCGAGCTGGTCGACCGGAATGTGCCGGGCCGCGGCCAGCACCCGGTCGCGCACCTCCTCCGGGCTCTCCACCCTGGGGTCGATCGGGTCGGTCACCCCGACGAACACCCGGATTCCGGGGCGGAGTTGATCCGCGATGACGGCGAGCACGCGGTCGGGGTCGGCCTCGCTCGCCAGCTGCACGTAGAAGTTGCCGACCTTGAGCCGGAAGAGCTTCGGCAGCAGCTCGGCGTAGTCGACGTCCAGGCTGTGGGTGGAGTCCTGGTCCCCGCCCGGGCAGGTGTGCACGCCGAGGCGGGCCCGCTCCTCCTCGGTGAACCGGTCGAGCACCTGGTTGTTGAGGGCCACGAAGTCGTCCAGCAGGCTGCCCGACGGGTCCAGCTTGAGCGACAACCGGGCCTCGGTGAAGTCGAGTTGGACGACGTGGGCGCCCGCGTCCAGGCAGCCGCGGATGTCGGCCTCGGCCTCGTCGGCCAGGTCCTTCAGGAAGTTCTCGCGCGAGTACCCGTCGATGCCGTCGGCCGGGTAGAGCAGGCTGAGCGCGGAGGGTGCGATGACGGCCTGCTTGACGGGCTGCGAGGTGTGGCGCAGGGCTTCGCGCAGATAGGTCTCGGCACGGACGCGGTACCGGAAGGGTCCGGCGGTCAGCCGCGGGAGCTGCCGGGTGTGCCCGTCGGCGAAGGGGATGACGGCGCCGTCCCCGGCGAGGGAGGTCAGCCCGGCGAGGGGGTACGTGACGAAGCTCGGCTTGGCCTGCTCGCCGTCCACCAGGACTGGGCAGCCGAGCTCCGCCAGCCTGGCCAGGGTGTCGGCGGTGGCCTCGTCCTGGAGCTTCTTCAGGTCGGCGTCGGACAGCCGCCCTTCGGCGTGTTCGGTCAGGGCATTGAGCAGGGTGCTCGGCCGGGGGATGCTGCCGATGGGCTCCGTGAGAATGGTCATGACGGGACGGTAGAAAGGGCGGCGCCCCGAGCACAACGGGGCGCACGGCGCATTCCGCCCGAGCGTTCACACTCCGCGCGCCCCACCCTTCTGCGTTCACGCCCCCGGAACGGCACACCCCTCCGCCCAATCCCGTAGCGTGGCGAAGTCCTCGGCCAGCAGGCCGATCCGGGGGTTGACGTGCAGGGCCAGCGCCCGCCCGGGATGGTGGGCGGCGATCCACTCCTCGTCCTGCGGGCCGAGTTCGTCGTCCACCCAGACGAACGGGCGCCCGGCGGCCCAGGCGACCACGTCCCTGGTCTTCCAGTGCAGCCCGTCCGCGTTCACCCCGAACAGGTCGGACCAGCGGATGTACGGCAGTTCGGGCAGGCCGATGTGCGGGCCTATGTGGGTGTTCGCCTCGCCCATCCAGCCGGTGGCCCACACCAGTTCGTACGGCAACGCCAGCAGCGCCTCGCCGTGGGAGGGGTTGAGCCAGACCCGCAGCGGCTTGACCCGGACGGCGGGCGGCTTGGCGTGCTTGGCGCGGGTCGCCTGCCGGGCCTGGACCGCCGCCAGGTGCTCCTGCTTCGCCACCCACCAGGAGGGGCGCAGCCGGTGGGTGGCGTAGCCCTCGGGCCTCCGCTTCGGCGCGGCGTAGGGATTGAGCGGTCCGTCCACGTCGAGCAGGAGCAGGGGCTGCTGGGTCATGCCATGAATTCTCGGTCCGGCGAGGGCGCTTGACCAGCGATTTGCCGGCCGCGATCGGTCGGGCGGAGCCCCTGGGTGTCCCGGCCGCGATCGGCCGGGCGGAGCCCCGGGGCGTCCCGGCCGCACCGCCCGGCCCGCGCCGGCCCCCGGCGTCACGGGCGGTCCCACAGGTTGCGGGCGGCGAGCAGCGGGAGCACGCCCTCCCCGAACCAGTACGCCTCCTCCAGGTGCGGCATTCCGCTCAGCACGAACTCGTCGATGCCCAGCGCGTGGTACTCGCAGATCAGGTCCGCGACCTCCCGGTGGCTGCCCACCAGTGCCGTCCCGGCGCCGCCGCGCAGCAGGCCGATGCCGGCCCAGAGGCCGGGGTACACCTCCAGCCGCTGTGCGGAGCCGCCGTGCAGCGCGAGCATCCGGCGCTGGCCCTCCGACTCGCTCTCGGCGAGCGCCCGTTGGGTCTGCCGCACCCGGGCCGGGTCCATCGCGGCGAGCAGCCGTTCGGTCTCCGCCCAGGCCTGCGCGGCGGTGTCCCGGGTGATCACGTGCAGGCGGATGCCGAACCGGACGGTCCGGCCCCGGGCGGCGGCCAGTTCGCGGATCCAGCGGATCTTCTCCCGGACCTGGGCGGGCGGCTCGCCCCAGGTCAGGTAGACGTCCGCGTACCGGGCCGCGACGTCGCCGGCGGCCGGGGAGGAGCCGCCGAAGTACACCGCCGGCACCGGGTCCGGCAGCCGGTTCAGCCGCGCGCCCTCGACCCGCAGGTGCGGCCCGTGGTGGTCGACCGCCTCCCCCGCCCAGAGCCGTCGGGTGATGTCCAGGAACTCCCCGGTCCGCGCGTACCGGGCGTCCTTGTCCAGGAAGTCCCCGAAGGCGCGCTGCTCGGCGGACTCCCCGCCGGTCACCACGTTGAGCAACAGCCGCCCGCCGGAGTGCCGTTGGTAGGTCGCGGCCATCTGCGCGGCCAGCGTCGGGCTGATCTGCCCGGGCCGGAACGCCACCAGGTACTTCAGCCGCTCGGTCACCTGGCTCAGCATCGCGGTGGTCAGCCAGGCGTCCTCGCACCAGGCCCCGGTCGGCGTGAGCACGCCCTCGAAGCCCAACTGCTCGGCGCTGCGGGCGATCTGGCCGAGGTAGCCGATGCCCGGTGGCCGGTCCGACCCGGCGGCGCCGGGCGTGGAGCCGTGCCCGCCGCCGACGATCAGCCGGCTGTCGCCGTTGGTGGGGAGGAACCAGTGGAAGGTGAGAGCCATGGACGGACACACTCCTGGGGCCGGTGCTGCCTGCGGTCGGTTGTCGGAACCCACTCGCGGCGACACCCGTCCGCCCACACCCGCCCCAGGTCCACGTGCAGCCTGCGCACGAGAAGGGGGCGGCCCGGAGCAGTCATGCCCCGATTCTCCGCGTCTCCCCCACCCCGATCAAGCCCCCGGACTCCCGGCCCCGCCCCCGGACACCCCGACGCCGCAACGCCCGCGGGCCCCCTCCTGCACCGGGAGGGGGCCTGCGGGCGTGACGTGGTACGGGTGGCCGGGTACGGCGGTGGATCAGACCTGGCCGGCCTTCTCCAGGGCCGCGCAGCAGGTGTTGATCAGGAGGCGGGTGACGACGTAGGGGTCGACGTTGGCGTTCGGGCGGCGGTCCTCGATGTAGCCCTTCTTGTCCACCTCGACCTGCCACGGGATGCGCACGGAGGCGCCGCGGTCGGAGACGCCGTAGCTGTAGACGTTCCACGGGGCGGTCTCGTGCTTGCCGGTGAGGCGGGACTGGATGTCGTCGCCGTACTGGCTGACGTGCTCCAGCACCTTCTCCTGGGAGGCGCCGAGCGACTCGCAGGCGGTGATGATGGCGTCGTAGCCCTCGCGCATCGCCTTGGTGGAGAAGTTGGTGTGGGCGCCCGCACCGTTCCAGTCGCCCCGGGCCGGCTTGGCGTCCAGGGTGGCGTCGATGCCGAACTCCTCGGCGGTGCGGTACAGCAGGTAGCGGGCGATCCACATGTCGTCGGAGACGGTCAGCGCGTCGACCGGGCCGATCTGGAACTCCCACTGGCCGGGCATGACCTCGGCGTTGATGCCGCAGATGGCCAGGCCGGCGTCGATGCAGCGGTCCAGGTGCAGCTCGACGATCTCGCGGCCGAAGACCTCCTCGGCGCCGACGCCGCAGTAGTAGCCGCCCTGCGGGGCCGGGAAGCCGCCCTCCGGGAAGCCGAGCGGGCGGGAGCCCTTGAAGAAGGTGTACTCCTGCTCGATGCCGAAGATCGACTCCTGCGCGGCGTACTTCTCGGCGACCTCGCGCAGCAGGGCGCGGGTGTTGGAGACGTGCGGGGTGCCGTCCGTCTCCAGGACCTCGCAGAGGACCAGGATGTTGTCGCCGCCGCGGATCGGGTCCGGCACCACCCGCACCGGGTCCAGCACGCGGTCCGAGGCGTGGCCCTCGGCCTGGCTGGTCGAGGAACCGTCGAAGCCCCAGGTGGGGATCTTGTCGGCGTTGGGCAGGACGCGAGTCTTGGAACGGAGCTTCGCGGTCGGCTTGGTGCCGTCGATCCAGATGTACTCGGCCTTGATTGCCACGTCGTGTCCCTCGCATTGCTGGGTGGTGGGTGCCCGCGTAGCGTTGCAAGCCGCCGTTTCCCGGTTGTTCCTCTCGTGTAACGCGCATGTGAACCAACCGTCCGCATTGGCACGGTCACGGTGCGGGAGTGCCGGGGGTGGCACTCCCGCCGTTCCGGGTGCCGTCGGTGACGGCACGGGCATGGTCAGTGACGACGGGCGTGCGCGGCGCGACGGCGCCGGGTGGCCCACAGCGCGGCCGCCCCGCCCGCGACCAGGGCGGCGGCCCCCGCGGCGAGCGGGCCGGTGGCACTGCTGCCGCCGGTGGCGGCCAGCTTCTCCGCCTTCTCCGACTTCTCCACCGCGGCCTGCGGACCGGCGGCCCGCGAGGTGGTGGTGTCGGCGACCGGCTGAGCGGCGGGCGCGGTGCCCGCGGTACCCGTGGTGGCCGGGCCGGTCGGGGTGGTCGGGGCGGTCGGGGCGGTCGGGGCGGTCGAGGGCGCGGAGGGCTTCTCACAGCTCACCGAGGCGACGGTGACCTTCCCGGTGACCTTGGCGACGTTCAGGTTGAGCGGGTTCACCTCCACCTGCACCTCCAGGGCGGAGGCGGCGGCGGTGGTCGTGGTGACGGTCTTCTTGGAGAACTCCACCGAGACGCTGCCGACCAGCGGCACGTCCACCTTGGTCGGGCCGTACACGCCGACGGTGACCGGCTTGCCGAGCACGCTGAGCTTGACCGGCGCGACCACGTCGGCGGTCGGCTGCCCGTCGACCGGACAGGTCGCCTCGGCGCTCATCGCCTCCAGGCCGAGCAGCGCGGTGGTGGGCAGCCCGGGGGCGTGCACGTCGGCGTTGACCAGCTTGACGGAGGCGGTGGCGCCCTTGGCGTCGACCCTGGTCACCGACTTGCCGATGTCGGCCTTGACGAGCTCGACCGGGCCGGTCTGGTCGACCCCGGCCACCGTGGCCGTCAGGATCGATCCGTCGCGCTGCGCCGGCGACTCCACCTTGTTCAGCGCGATGTTCACCGGAACGTCCACCGCCTTGTTCAACAGGCTGACGTCCAGGTCGAGTTCGGCGGTGACGGCGCGCGCCTTGCCGGGTGACGGGGCGGGCTCGGCCGCGTGGACGGGCGCGGCGGTGAGCAGGGTGCTCGCCACCACGGCGGTGGCCGCGGCGGCGGAAACGATTCGGCGAGAAGACATGGCGATACCCCCACACAGATGAAACGATGAGCCGCCAGTCTTCTCGAACAATCCGTCACATGAGTAACACAGAAAGTCATTTCACTCGTTGGAGTGAGATTGGCGTTCTGCGCTGACCCAGTTCTGCTACGGCAGCCGCCAGTCCACCGGCTGCGCCCCCTGCCGCACCAGCAGCTCGTTCGCCCGGCTGAACGGCCGCGAACCGAAGAAGCCGCGGTCGGCCGACATCGGGCTGGGGTGGACCGACTCCACCGACGGGACGTTGCCCAGCAGCGGGCGCAGGTTGCGGGCGTCGCTCCCCCACAGGATCGCCACCAACGGGCCGCCGCGTGCCACCAGCGCCCGGATCGCCTGCTCGGTGACCGCCTCCCAGCCCTTGCCGCGGTGCTGGCCGCTCTTGCGCGGCTGCACGGTGAGCACGCGGTTGAGCAGCAGCACGCCCTGCTGCGTCCACGGGGTGAGGTCCCCGTTGGACGGCTGCGGCAGGCCCAGGTCGGTGCCGTACTCCCGGTAGATGTTGATCAGGCTCGCCGGGATCGGCCGCACCTCCGGCGCCACCGAGAAACTGAGCCCGACGGCGTGGCCGGGCGTCGGGTACGGGTCCTGCCCGACGATCAGCACCCGCACGTCGGCGAAGGGCTGTTGGAAGGCCCGCAGCACGTTCGGGCCGGAGGGCAGGTAGGTTCGGCCTGCGGCCAGTTCGGCGCGCAGGAAGTCGCCCATCGCGGCGACCCGTCCGGCGACGGGTTCCAGGGCGGTGGCCCAGCCGGGCTCGACGATCTCGTTCAGTGGACGCGGTGCCATGGTCGCCACCCTATCGGCCTACGCCGACAGCGCCTTCAGCGGATGATCATGGGATCGAGGCAGGTCGACGGGGTCCACGGGCGGTGTCCTCGGCCCGGCCGAGGACACCGCGGGCCTACCCGACCGGCCGCCCCCGCAGCACCACCAGCCGCGGGTCCGCGAGCACCCGGACGTCCGCCCGCGGATCCTGCGCGTACACCACGAAGTCCGCTGGCGCGCCCTCCTCCAGCCCCGGCCGCCCCAGCCACTCGCGCGCTCCCCAGCTCGCCGCCGACAGCGCCTGCGCCGGGCTCAGCCCCGCCTTCACCAGCTCCGCCACCTCGTCCGCGACCAGCCCGTGCGCCAGCGAGCCGCCCGCGTCCGTCCCGACGAACACCGGGATGCCGGCGTCGTGCGCGGCGCCCACGGTGTCGTACCGGCGCTCGTGCAGCCGCCGCATGTGCGCCGACCAGGCCGGGAACTTGGCCTCGCCGCCGGCCGCGAGGTCCGGGAAGGTGGCGATGTTGACCAGCGTCGGCACGATCGCCACCCCGCGCTCGGCGAAGGCCGGGATCAGCTCCTCGGTCAGCCCGGTGGCGTGCTCGACGCAGTCGATCCCGGCCGCCAGCAGGTCCGGCAGCGACTCGGCGGAGAAGCAGTGCGCGGTGACCCGGGCACCCTCCTCGTGCGCCGCCGCGATCGCCTCGGCCAGCGCGTCGCCGGGCCAGCAGGCGGCGAGGTCGCCGCGCTCGCGGTCGATCCAGTCGCCGACCAGCTTCACCCAGCCGTCCCCGCGCCGGGCCTCGGCCCGCACGTAGGCGGCCAGGTCGCCGGGTTCGATCTCGTGCGCGTAGTTGCGGATGTAGCGGCGGGTGCGGGCGATGTGCCGCCCGGCCCGGATGATCCGGGGCAGGTCCTCGCGCTCGTCGATCCACCGGGTGTCGGCGGCCGAACCGGCGTCGCGGATCAGCAGGGTGCCGGCGTCCCGGTCGGTGAGCGCCTGCTTCTCGCTGGTCGCGGCGTCCACCGCGCCGTGCGCGTCCAGGCCGACGTGGCAGTGCGCGTCCACCAGGCCGGGCAGCACCCAGCCGTCCACCGTCCGCACGTCCCCGGCGGTCGGCGGGCGGGTGAAGCTCACCCGGCCGTCCACCACCCAGAGTTCGTCCCGGACGTCCTGCGGACCGACCAGCACCCGACCCCGCACGTGCAGCACCGCGCCATCGCTCATGGCCGCACTCTACCGACGGGCGGGTTCCGTGTAAGCAGTCATGATGCGGCAGACTCGTTTCCGCACCCCACCCCCGCGAAAGGCGATCAAGACGTGAGTCCCTTCCTCGACCTGCCCCCGCTCAGCGCCGCCGAGTTCGCGGCGATCGAGGACCGGGTGGCCGCGCTGCTGCACACCGAGGCCGATGTGATCGTCACCCAGGGCGAGGCGCTCCTCCCCCTGGAGGCCGCGATCCGCGGCGCCGCGCACCCCGGCTCGACCGCCCTCAACATCGTCACCGGCCCGTACGGGCAGACCTTCGGCAACTGGCTGCGCTCCTGCGGGGCGAAGGTCGTCGACCTGGCCGTGCCCTTCGACAGCGCGGTGAGCGCCGAGCAGGTGGCCGAGGCCCTCGACGCCCACCCGGAGATCGACTTCGTCTCCCTGGTGCACGCCGAGGCCGCGACCGGCAACACCAACCCGGTCGCCGGGATCGGTGCCGTGGTCCGCGAGCACGGCGCGCTGCTGATGCTCGACGCGGTCGCCTCCGTCGCCGCCGAGCCGCTGCTCACCGACGAGTGGGGCGTCGACCTGTGCGTCATCGGCGGCCAGAAGGCGATGGGCGGCCCGGCCGGGGTCTCCGCCGTCTCCGTCTCCGCGCGCGCCTGGGAGCGGATCGCCGCCAACCCGGCCGCCCCGCGCCGCTCCTACCTCTCGCTGCTCGACTGGAAGGAGCGCTGGACCGACGCCGGCCGCGCGGTGCTGCCGCACGCCCCGGCCCAGCTGGAGATGCTCGCGCTCGGCGCCTGCCTGGACCGGATCGCCGCCGACGGCCTGCCGGCCGTGATCGCCCGCCACCGGGCCGCCTCGGCCGCCACCCGGGCCGGCGTCCGCGCGCTCGGCACCCTGGCCCCGTACGTCGTCGAGGACGCCCACGCGGCCCCGGTCGCCACCACCCTGCGCACCCCGGACGGCGTCGACGCGACCGCCCTCGCCGCCCGCCTCGACCCGGCCCTGCCCGTCCAGCCGGGCGGCGGCGCCCTGGCCGGCTCGATGCTGCGGGTCAACCACTACGGGCGGGCGGCCGCGCTGGACACCGTCCGCGCCTGCCTGTCGGCCCTGGCCGGGGCGACGGACGCCGACCCGGCGCCCGCCCTGGCCGCCGCCGAGGCCGCCTGGAGCGCGACCGTCCGGGCCTGAGCGGCCCGGGCTCCCACGGCCGCGGCCCCCGCAGGACGTCCTACGGG